>DAIOGR010000461.1:0-1939 GCA_036745155.1 Gaiella sp. | reverse complement strand
GGGTCAGCCGAGACCGATCTCGCCGGCGAGCCGCTCGGCCTCGTCGAGCTCGTCGGAGAGCGCCTCGATGCCGGCGGCCCAGATGGCGGGGTCGGTCAGGTCGAGCCCGACGATGCCGGCGAGCTCCTCGGGCGACTTCGAGCCGCCGGCGCGCAGCAGCTGCAGGTACGGCTCGACGAGAGCCTCGCCTTCCAGCTCGTACGCGCGGAAGATGGAGAGTGCGAACAGGTAGCCGTACGCGTAGGCGTAGACGTAGCCGGGGACGCCGGCGAAGTGGTTGACGTAGCTCCACCAGTTCGCGTAACCGTCCGTGTCGACCGAGTCGCCGAACAGCTGCGTCTGGCACTCGAGCCAGAGCTCGGCGAAGCGCTCCGACGACACCTCGCCGGTGCCGCGGCGCTCGGTGTGGACGGCATGCTCGAACCGGTTCATCGCGATCTGGCGGAACACGGTCGCGATCGCGTCCTCGATCCGGCCGGTGAGCAGGTCGAGCTTGCGGCGCGGGTCGTCCTCGGCGGCCAGGAGCCGCTTGAAGGTGAGCGCCTCGCCGAACACCGACGCCGTCTCGGCCGTGGTCAGTGGTGTGGACGCGTTGAACAGCCCGAGCGGCTGCGCCATCACGCCGTGGAGGCCGTGCCCGAGCTCGTGGGCGAGCGTGAGCACGGAGCGGCGGTCGCCCGTGTAGTTCATCAGCACGTACGGGTGGACGCCGGGGACGGTCGTGGCGCAGAACGCGCCCGTGCGCTTGTCGTCCCGGATCGGGCCGTCGATCCAGTTCCTCGCGAAGAAGGTGTCGACCACCTCGCCCGCCTCGTCCGAGAAGTCGGCGTAAGCGCCGACGACGACCGCCCGCGCCTCGTCCCACGTCAGCTTCGTCGCGGACTCCGCGACGGGGGCCATGCGGTCGTAGTGGGCGAGGCGGTCGAGCCCGAGCAGGCGGGCCTTGAGCCGGTAGTAGCGCTGGGGCACGTCGTACCGCGACGTGGTGGCGTCGACGAGGGCCTGGACGGCGTCGTCCGTCGTCTCGTTCGCGAGGTTGCGCGAGCTGATCCAGGTCGGGTAGCGGCGGAGGCGGTCGTCGATCGACTTGTCGACCAGGATGGTGTTGAACACGTAGGTGCGCGTGCGCAGCCCGGGCTCGAGCGCCGCGCTGACGGCGGCCGCCGCCTCGGCCCGCTTGTCGCGGTCGGCCGAGTAGAGGCGCGCCATGGCGGTCTCGAGCGACACCTCCTCGCCGTCCAGCTCGACGCGCAGGGCGCCGAGCAGCTCCTCGTAGAGGCGCGACCAGGCGGACGAGCCCGAGACGGTCTTCTCGGTGAGAATGCGCTCCTCCGGCTCGCTCAGGAGGTGCGGCCGATACTTCCGCAGGCTGTGCAGGAAGTGGCGCCAGTGGTCGAGCTCACTGCTCTCGAGCAGCGCGTCGGCCGCGTCGTCCTCGACCGCGGCCCACTCGAGCGCGAAGAAGAGGAGCTGCGTCTCGAGCGCGGCGGCCTGCTCCTGCAGCCGGGCGACGAGCGCGCCGCGCGCCGGATCGGCCATGTTGGTGGCGAAGTTCAGGTGCGCGTAGGTGAGCGGGCGATCCATCACCGACTCGATGCGCTCGCGCTCGACGATCGCCTCGGCCAGGGCGGCAGCGTCGAGCGAGGCGACCTTGCCGTGGTAGCGCTCGCGGAACGCAGTCGTGGCGCGGTCCGCCTCTTCGACGTCTTCGTCCAGGCGCGGGTCGTCAGCGCTCTCGTAGAGGTCGGTGAGGTCCCACGCGACCTCCTCTGCCCCGGTCAGCTCGGTCGTTGCCATGCGCGGGAGCCTACCGAGAGCGGCGGCGCCCCTGCGACGCCTCCTCACACGGCGGCAGGGTCGGTCACGGGTGCCCTGCAGGCGAAGCGCTCGCACGCGTAGACGGCGGGCTTGCCCTCGACGAGCCCCTTCCCCGCCAGCA
>DAIOGR010000460.1:0-1958 GCA_036745155.1 Gaiella sp. | reverse complement strand
GTCCTCGTAGCTGCCCTCGTAGGGCGCCACCTCGACCTTGCCGCCGAACAGGCGCTGTTGTGCCGCACCGACCGCGGCCGTGGAAGAGTCGGCGATGGCGGCGCGGAGCGACTCGAGCTGGACGGGCGCGCCCGGCCGCTCCAGCAGGGCAGCGGCGAGCGCGTCGACCTCCTCGAGCGTCTCGCGGGTCGGCGTCGCCACCGCGAGGGCGAGGAGCTGCCACAGCACGACCATCTCGACGCCGGCGCCCTGCGTGGCGACGGGTGTGCTCACAACGCCGCCTCCAGGCGGAACGGCACCCAGCTCGCGTAGTGCTTGCGGCCGCCGCGATTCGCCTGCTCACCGATCCACACCGCGAAGGCGACGCTCCACGTGGAGCCGGGCTCGAGGGGCGCGCCGATGCCCTGCCGCTCCGCCGGGAAGCCGAAAGCGACGGTCCAGGACGACCCGTCGTGCACACCGTGCCCCCTGGCGTCGTCGCGACGGAGGTGCGTCGTCGTCCCGAAGCCCTCCGCGACGATCTGCTCGATCGGCGTCGTCCGCTCCTTCTGCGAGAGCGGGTTGCCGGCGGCGCGCCCCACCCAGTACAGGCGTGCCGTCTCGGGTGGCAGGACGTCGTCGGGCATGACGTCGTGGACGACGCGCGGGTAGAGCTGGTCGACGCCCGTCTTGCCGGCGAGATCGCGCTCCCAGGTGGCGCGCCACTGCAGGATGTGCGCCGGTGCTCCCCGAGCGCCCATGGTGATCGCGGGCGGCGTGCCGGGACGCGTCGGCAGCATCACCGCAACCGCGTCGTGGAAGCGGTGGACGCCGTCGAGGTCGGACACCTCGGCGTCCTCCCACTGCAGCCGAAAGGCGACGGTCTTGGCGTCGTGAAGGGCGCGTACGCGCAGGTCGGCCACGCTTGCGTACGCCAGGCGAGGGGGCGCGACCTGCTGTGCGGCGAGCGGCACCGTGGCCTCGGAGGCGTCGTCCCAGCCGGCGGCGGTGGGGTCGTCGAACGGGACGCCGGCGGAGCGGTACGCCGCCACGACAGCCGGCTTGCCCGCCGCCTCCTCGTGGCCGACGAGGCCGATCACGCCGGCCCCCGCGAGCGCGCCCGCGCCGACGACGCCGATCGCGCCTGCACCGACCAGTGCGTCCCTGCGGGTGATCGTCTTCTCGCTCATCGTCACCTCACGTGTTGTGGCGGTAGCCGGTGGCCGGCTCGCCGGCGAGCTCGGTCGCGAACTCGAGCGGTCGGACGAACGTGGGCTCACGCAGCGGCACCGCGACGATCTCCTTGCCCTTCTCGTCGTAGCCGCGCGCGACCCCTTCCTTGACGTCGAACGTGTCGATGATCCGCTCGGTGGAGCCGAACAGCATCAGCAAGCCCAAGAGCTCCGGGTCGTCCTTCGCGTTCCTGTACGTCTCGATCGCCTGCTCGACGCCCGGGCCGAACATCTGGGTCAGGTAGTCGAGCGGGACGTGCACGGGCGGCACGTAGTAGACGTTCGGCTCGAGGCCGAGCTGCGGGTAGAGCGGCAGCGCGATCTTCTTCACGTGGACGAGGTAGTCGGCAGGCTTGCGCGGGTCGATCTCGTCGGGGCGCGAGAGGAAGTTCGTGAGGCGCAGGCGCCCGATGCAGGCCGTCGTGCACTGGGTCTGCAGCCCCTGCTCGATCTTCGGATAGCAGCCGATGCACTTCTCGGAGACGCGGGTCTCGAGGTTGAACATCGTCTTCTTGTAGGGGCAGGCGGTGAGGCACTCCTGGTAGCCGCGGCAGCGCTCCTGGTCGACGAGCACGATGCCGTCCTCCGGCCGCTTGTAGATCGCCTCGCGTGGGCACGCGGCCACGCACGCCGGGTAGGTGCAGTGGTTGCAGATGCGCTGCAGGTAGTACATCCACATCATCGAGTGCGGCGTGTCCTCCAGGTAGGGCACCGAGTCCGCGTCGCCCGTCGGCTCGTCCTCGCCGA
>DAIOGR010000459.1:0-1962 GCA_036745155.1 Gaiella sp. | reverse complement strand
CGGAGCGGCGAAGCTGACGCCCTCCCGCTCGAGGGCGGACTGCACTTCCTCGCGCGCCTTGAAGATACGCCACTTGACGGTTGCGAGCGTGACCTCGAGCGCGTCGGCGATCTCCGCGTAGGAGAGGCCGACGACGTCCCGCAGGAGCAGCGCGGTCTTCAGGTCGCCGTTGAGCACGGCCACCGCCGCCCAGAGCGCATCGATCGTGCCGACCCGCTCGAACGTCTGGTCGAGGAGCTCGAGCGGGGGCACGTCGTCGATGTTGACGCCACGGGGCCTGCGCTCGATCGCCCGCAGCTCGTCGAGCACGCGGTTCTTGGCCACCTGGAACAGCCACGTCGTGAACGTCGACCGCAGGGAGAAGCGTGGCAGCCCCTGGTAGATGCGCAGGAAGATCTCCTGGGTCAGGTCCTCGGCCAGCGTCCGGTCGCCGACGATGCGCAGGACATACGTGAACACGAGCCGCTCGTACGAGTGGACGATGACGGCGAACGCCTGCTCGTCGCCGCGCTGCGCGCGCCGCAGCACCGCCCTGTCAGGCTGCTGCAGCGACGACGCGGGCCGTTTCACCGGGCCGCCGGGTCGAGGTCGCGCACAGCCGGGGCATTCGCCGCGTCGGTGCCCATCTCCTCTTCATCGGGGCGCGAGCCTGCGCGGGTGAGCACCGGCCCCCGAACGGGTGAGGGCGGCGAGCCGTGACCCGGAACCGTGACAGCGGGCTGCACCCCAACACCGACTGGTTCGGTGTCGAGGTTCGGCACCTCGCGGCGCTGGCCGCTGTCGCGCGCGAGGGCTCGTTCGGTGGCGCCGCCCGGCGGCTCGGCTACACGCAATCGGCGATCAGCGGCCAGATCGCCACGCTCGAGCGCATCGTCGGGGCGCGCATGCTGCACCGGCTGCGCGGCGCCCGCGGGGTCGAGCTGACGCCGGAGGGCCGCGTCCTGTTGCGTCATGCGGAGACGATCTCGAGCCAGCTCGCTGCCGCCCGGCACGATCTGGGGTCGCTCGTCCACGGCCGGCGCGAAGCGCTCCTGATCGGCACGTTCGAGACCTTCGGCCCGCACTTCCTCGCCGAGGCCCTCCGTCCGTGTGCCGAAGATCACGGCGCCGTCCCGGTGGAGGTTCGCCGCGCCGCCGACGGCACCAGCCTGCTGCGGCAGCTCGAGGAGGGAGCGATCGACCTGGCGCTGGCCACTCTGCCGCTCGTCCGGCCGACACTCGCCTCCCGCGTGCTCATCCGGGACACCTTCGTGCTAGTCGCGCGGGCAGACGATCCCATCGCAGCCGAACCATATGTGGAGCTCGGCTCGTTGTCCGGGCTGCGGCTGATCTGCGGCGACCCGGTGCCCAGCCAGTGCGCCTTCGAGGCGAGCCTGGCAGCCGTGGACGTCCAGCTTTCGGTGGTGATGAGGCACGAGCTGGGCTCGCCGCTGCAGGAGCTCGTGCGAGCCGGTGTCGGCTGCGGCCTCGTGCCGGCCGTCTCCGTCGTACCGGACGACGAGCTCGCCGTCGTGCCGCTCGAGGCGACCGCCCCGGCACGCATGCTCGCCGTCGCCTGGCACCGAGAGCGCGGGCTCGACGGTGCTGCCGAGCGGTTCGTCGCACGTGCCGTCGACCTCGGCGCCGTGGTCGAGGAACGGATGCGGGCACGACGCGACGAGATCGACCCGGCCGTGCCTGACGCACCCGTGACTGCCCGGCGGCACGGCCGACCGGTTCCGGCACGCGTCCCGGGCACCACGGTTGCGTCGGCGTAGGGCGCCAAGGGAGGCACGCGGCCCGGCAAGCGGACGGGGCGGGAACTCGCGCCCACCTCGTCCGCTTGCCGCGGGCCGCTACTTCTTGATCGCGAGGGCGTTGATGATCGGCCGTCCGTAGACGGGCTGGTAGACGTAGTTCTCGACACGGGCGCTGATGAAGTCACGCGACGTGTAGTTGAAGACCGGCGCCCACGGGGCGGCG
>DAIOGR010000458.1:0-1963 GCA_036745155.1 Gaiella sp. | reverse complement strand
ATGCAGGGGAGAGGATTCGAACCTCTGAAGGCTGAGCCAGCGGGTTTACAGCCCGCCCCCTTTGGCCACTCGGGAACCCCTGCGAACGAGGCCGGATTGTAGCCGCGCCGCCGGCGCGGCGAACCGCAGAAGCCGTGGTTGCCCGACCCGGGCCGGCACGGGCGGCACCCGGGGTGCGCACCGCGCTCCGGGGCGAGGCAAACGCCTCGCGCTACGTCTCGTCGGGCTCTTCGCGGACGGTGAAGGCGAGCCGCCAGTCGGCGTCGGACTCACCGTCGATCGACAGGCGCCATTCGTAGCGGCCCGGCTCGAGCGCCATCGGCCCCGAGTTGATCGCGAGCGGCAGGTCGAGCGGTGTGCCGGGCTTCACGCCGGCGGGCCGCCCGACTTCGAACTCGAGGTCGTCGAAGAAGACGACCGGGGTCTCCACCCCTTCCTCCGTCGTCTCCGCCAGCACCGGTGCACCGTCGGTGTCGACGAGCTCGAGCCGCATCGTGTGCTTGCGGTTCGCCTGGTCCCACGGCACGTGCACGAGCAGCGCGATCCCGAACGGCATCGCCTCGGGCCCCGTCCTCGACCAGCCGCCGCCGACGACGGTGAGCTTGCCGTCGGCCACCTGGGCGTAATCCGCGAGCAACATCGTGACCTTCACGGCGTGCACTCTCGCATACCGCGTCCGCCACGGGGGCCGGGTGCCTTCCCGGAGGAAGGCACCCGGCGGCGGTGCGAGCGGGCGGCTCAGGCGGTCGTGGCGGGACGGGTGCCCAGCGTGACGTCGATCTTCAGCGTCGTTCCGTTCCGCTTCACGGTGAGGGTGACCTTGTCGCCCGGCTTGTGGGTGCTGATGGCACCGGTGAGCTCGTTCGCGTCCGTGACCGCGGCGCCGTCGACTGCGGTGACGAGGTCACCTGCCTTGAGCGCTGCCTTCTCCGCGGGTGAGCCGGCCGTGACCGTCCCGATCCGCGCGCCCGGGCCGGCGGAGTTGTCGCCGACTCTGACGCCGAGGTAGGCGTGCTGAACGGTCTTGCCGGCGATCAGCTCGGTCGCGACCGCCTTCACCGTGTTGGCGGGGACGGCGAAGCCGACGCCGGCGTTCTGGCTGCTCGTGCTGTTGTCGGCGGCAGCGATCTGCACGTTGACGCCGATCACCTTCCCGGTCGAGTCGATGAGCGGCCCGCCCGAGTTGCCGTGGTTGATGGCGGCGTCGGTCTGGATCGCGTTCGGGATCGTGTAGCCGTTGGGGGCCTGGATGCTGCGTCCCACGGCGCTGACGATGCCGGCGGTGATGCTGTCCTCGTAGCCGAAGGGGCTGCCGATCGCCACGACTCCCTCGCCCGGTTCGACGGCTGCACTGTCGGCGAGCGCGAGCGGGGTGAGCTTGGCGGCCGGCACGTCGACCTTGATCACGGCGGTGTCGCTGGACGGGTCCGTGCCGACGAGGGTCGCCTTCGCGGTGGTGCCGTCCTTGAACCTGACGGAGATCGCCGTGGCGCCGTCGACGACGTGGGCGGCCGTGACGATGTGGCCGCTCTTGTCGTAGACGAAGCCGGTTCCCTCTGCCTTGGCGGTGCCGCCGCCCGGGCCGAAGGGCGAGATGCCGTCCCCGCCCACCTGCGAGCTCGACTGGGTGACGGTGAGGTCGACGACTCCGGCGCTGTCACGATCGTAGATCGTCCGGGCGTCGTACGCCGTCGCCGTGCTCGCAACGGTCGCCGCCGCAGCCTGGGCGGCTTGCGGCGGCGCGGTCGACGCGGGGTCGCCGGAGCTGCCCACGGCCTCGATGCCTGCGAACGCGGCGACACCGAGGGCCGCTCCCGCGGTGAGGGTGGCCGCGACGCGCGCTGCGCGCCGGTGGCCGCTGCGCGTCCTGTCGGGCTCGTCCATGTCTCTCTCCTTGCTCCTGGGATGCTTGCTCACTCTCAGGCAAGCAGCCGAAGCTAATTCGAAGCTAAGAATCCCGTTG
>DAIOGR010000457.1:0-1970 GCA_036745155.1 Gaiella sp. | reverse complement strand
CGTCGGCCTGATGGCGCAGCAGGCGGAGGAGTACGGCTCGCACGACAAGACCTTCCAGGCGTCCGGGAACGGCACGATCCGCGTCGTGGAGGACGCGAGCGGCAAGACGCTCCTCGAGCAGAAGGTCGAGGAGGGCGACATCTTCCGCATGTGCCAGGCGAAGGACGTCCCGATCAGGGACTGGGTGAAGCTGGCCGTCACCCGGGCGAGGGCGAGCGGCGCGCCGGCCGTCTTCTGGCTCGACCGGAACCGGGCGCACGACCGGCAGGTGATCGCCAAGGTCGAGAGGTACCTGAAGGACCACGACACGAAGGGGCTCGAGATCAAGATCCTCGCGCCGGTCGAGGCGATGCGCTACTCGCTCGAGCGGATCCGCAAGGGGCAGGACACCATCTCGGTCACCGGCAACGTGCTGCGCGACTACCTCACCGACCTGTTCCCGATCCTCGAGATCGGCACCAGCGCGAAGATGCTCTCGGTGGTGCCGCTGCTCGCCGGCGGCGGGCTCTTCGAGACCGGGGCCGGCGGCTCGGCGCCCAAGCACGTCCAGCAGTTCGTGAAGGAGGGCTACCTGCGCTGGGACTCGCTCGGCGAGTTCTCGGCCTTCGGGGCGTCGCTCGAGCACGTCGCGGCGCAGACGAAGAGCCCGAAGATCCAGGTCCTCTCGGAGACGCTCGACAAGGCGATCGGCAAGTTCCTCGACAACAACAAGTCGCCGGCCCGCAAGGTCGGGCAGATCGACAACCGCGGCAGCCACTTCTACCTCGCCCTCTACTGGGCGCAGGCGCTCGCCGAGCAGACCAAGGACAAGGAGCTCCAGGCCAGGTTCGCCAAGCTGGCGAAGCAGCTCGGGGACGCCGAGACGAAGATCGCCGCGGAGCTGATCGCGGCGCAGGGGAAGCCCGTCGACCTGGGCGGTTACTACCAGCCGGATCCGCAGAAGACGTCGAGAGCCATGCGTCCCAGCGCGACGTTGAACTCGATCGTGGACGCCATCGCGTAGCTGCAGCGCAACGAACCAGTCCTACTCAAGGAGAGGGAAATGGCCAGACCGAAGATTGCATTGATTGGCGGGGGTCAGATCGGCGGCGTGCTGGCTCAGCTCTGCGCGCAGCGCGAGCTGGGCGACGTGGTCCTGTTCGACATCGTCGAGGGGCTGCCCCAGGGCAAGACGCTCGACATCGCCGAGGCGGCGCCGGTGGACCGCTTCGACGTCACCGTCAAGGGCACGAACCGCTACGAGGACATCAAGGGCTCCGACATCGTCATCATCACCGCCGGGCTGCCCCGCAAGCCGGGCATGAGCCGCGACGACCTGATCTCCGTGAACTCGAAGATCATGCAGACGGTGGCGGAGGGCATCAAGCAGTACGCGCCGAACGCCTTCGTCATCGTCCTCTCGAACCCGCTCGACGCGATGGTGACGCTCTGCCAGCGCGTCACCGGCTTCCCCTACAACCGCGTGATCGGCCAGGCCGGCGTGCTCGACTCCGCCCGCTTCGCGGCCTTCATCGCCTGGGAGCTGGGCGTCTCCGTCAAGGACGTCACGGCGGTCACGCTCGGCGGCCACGGCGACGACATGGTGCCGCTCGTCCGCTACACCGCGGTGTGCGGCATCCCGGTGATGGAGCTCCTGGAGCGGAAGTACGGCGACGCCGCCAAGGCCAAGGAGGTCATGGACGCCATGGTCAAGCGGACCCGCGGCGCGGGCGGCGAGGTCGTCGGCCTGCTCAAGACCGGCAGCGCGTTCTACTCGCCGGCCGCGAGCGCCGTCGCGATGGCGGAGTCCTTCCTCAGGGACCAGAAGCGGGTCCTGCCGACCTGCGTCTACCTGAACGGCGAGTTCGGCGTGAAGGGGATCTACGTCGGCGTGCCGGTCGTGATCGGCGCCGGCGGCGCCGAGAAGATCCTCGAGCTGAAGCTCAACGCCGAGGAGCAGGCGATGATGGACAAGTCGGTCAAGGCGGTGA
>DAIOGR010000456.1:0-1973 GCA_036745155.1 Gaiella sp. | reverse complement strand
CGCCTCTCCCTCGGCACGTTCACGAGCGTCGGCGACCCCCCGGACGGCGCACAGCCACAGGTGGTCTGGTCCACCGATCACGCCTACCAGCTCCGAGCTGCCTGAGCGGGTCCGACACCGCGGGCCGCACGTTTCACCAGCCGAAGAGCCGGGGCGGGCCGGGCCGGGACGCGGGCGGGTACGCTCGTGCCATGGACGCGATCGTCGTCGACGGCCTCGAGAAGACCTACGGCAAGGACACGCGGGCCCTCGACGGGATCCGGTTCTCCGTCCCCGAAGGACAGGTCTTCGGCCTGCTCGGGCCGAACGGCGCGGGCAAGTCGACGACCGTTCGCATCCTCGCGACGCTGACGAAGGCCGACGCGGGGCGCGCGACCGTGTCGGGTCACGACGTTGCCTCCCAGGCGGGAGCAGTGCGGCGCGCGATCGGCTACGTCCCGCAGGCCTCGGGCGTCGACCGCGAGGCGACCGGGCGCGAGAACCTCTTGCTCCAGGGTCGCCTGCAGGGCATGCGTGGCGCGGACCTCGAGCGGCGGACGGGCGAGCTGCTGGAGACGTTCGGGCTGGCCGACAAGGCGAACGCGCTCGTGAAGACCTACTCCGGCGGCATGAAGCGCCGCCTCGACGTCGCCACAGGGCTCGTCCACCGTCCGCACGTGCTGTTCCTGGACGAGCCCACGACGGGCCTCGACCCGGAGGCGCGCGCCGCCATGTGGGAGGAGCTCGAGCGGCTCGCCGCGGCCGAGCGTCTGACGATCCTGCTCACGACGCACTACCTCGAGGAGGCCGACCGGCTCGCACGTCGCGTCGCGATCGTCTCCCGCGGCCAGGTCGTGGTGGAAGGGACGCCCGACGAGCTCAAGCGCGAGCTGCGCGGTGACGCGGTGACCGTCGAGCTCGACGGAGCAGACGCCTCGCGGGCGGCCGAGGTCGCGCGGGGGCTCGACGGCGTGCACGAGGCAACTCCCGACGGCCGCCGCCTCTACCTCCGGGTCGAACACGGGGCACAGGCCGTGCCCGTGATCCTCGGTGCGCTCGACGCGGCGGGCGCAGGAGTTCACGCCGTCACCGTGTCGCGGCCGTCGCTCGACGACGTGTACCTCCATCACACGGGCCGGGAGTTCAGGGCCGACGACGAAGGGCGCGCATGAACGTCGCCACCGAGACCGCGTACCTCTGCGGCCGCGTGCTGCGGAACCTCTCCCGGCAGCCGATCTGGATCGTGGTGATGGTCGTGCAGCCGATGTTCTGGCTGCTGCTCTACAGCCAGCTGTTTCGCCGGATCACGGACCTGCCGGGGTTCGGCACGACGTCGTACATCGACTACCTGACACCCGGGATCGCGGTGATGACGGCGTTCTTCTCCGGTTCCTGGGCGGGGATGGGCATGATCGAAGATCTCGATCGAGGCGTGCTCGAGCGCTTCCTGGCGACACCGGCCAGCCGCGGAGCGATCGTGTTCGGTCGCATCCTCGAGTCGTCGATCGTGGCGACGCTTCAGGCGGTGCTGATCCTCGTCACCGGGCTCGCCCTCGGGGCCACGAACGGCGGGGCATCGGGGTGGCTCGTGATCCTGCTCGCGTCCTTCCTGATCGCCGCCGGCTTCGCCGGCGTCTCTCACGGCGTCGCGTTGCGCACGCGCCAGGAGGCGTCGATGATCGCCGTCGCCCAGTTCATCGGGCTGCCGCTCCTCTTCTTCTCGTCGCTCCTGATCGCACGCCAGCTGATTCCTTCGTGGATGCAGGACCTGTCGCTCCTGAATCCGGTCGAGTGGGCCGTACGGGCCGCGCGCGGGGAGGCGCTCCCGGGTACCGACTGGGGTGAGATGGGGGTGTTCCTGCTCCTCCTCGCGGCATTCGCCGCGCTCACGACGGCGTTCGCGACCTGGAGCTTCCGCTCCTACCAGCGGACGCTGTGACCCGGTGATCGTCGCGCTCGGGGATCGCGACCCGAGATACCTGACCCACCGGGAG
>DAIOGR010000455.1:0-1973 GCA_036745155.1 Gaiella sp. | reverse complement strand
CGAGGACGGCGGATTGCACGGCCGGCTCCCGGCCACCGCTGCGAAGACGGTTGCCGTTGTCTTCATCGCGCTCCTGCTCGGAGCCGTGCTCGACGCGCGCGGCCTCCGCAAGACTGCCGCGATCCAACCACCGGGCCTCCGCCGTGACGTGGCCATGGCCGTGACCCGGCCCCTCGTCTCGTTCTCCTCGGCGACACAACTCGACTCGCTCAGAAGCGGCGTCAAGGATGCGCTCGGCCGGGGCGATGACGACCGGATCACGACCACGATCGTGCTTCCCGAGCCGAAGGTCGGGCCCGGCAGGTCGTCCAGATCTGCGACCGGGACCGGCGCACCACAGAAACCGGCGCGATCCCGCACTACGCCTCGTCGCCCTGCCCCTGCGACGTCCTTCACGGCGAAACACCCGCTGCGTGTCTGGCCGGCCGGCGACTCGCTCGTGATCGAGCCGGCGTACGCAATCGAGCGCCTGGTGGCAAGGCTGCCCGTCCGCGTGCTGCCTGTCGAGGGCCGTGTCGCGACCGGTCTCGAACGGCCTGATGTCTACGACTGGTTCGCCCGCATCCGGCAGGTCGCGCCGTCGCTGCGCGGCGGCACAGCAGTGCTGGCCTTCGGCGGCAACGACGACAACGCCTACATGACAGCACTTCCGGAGACCGTCCGGATCACGGCGTTCTGGTCCCCCGAATGGAGAAGGGAGTACGGTCGGCGCGCCGGCGGAGTGATGGACATGCTCGCCAACCGACACGCGCACGTCGTCTGGATCGGGCTGCCCATGACACGTGACCGCAGACAGACCGACCGGTACGCACAGCTCAACGCCGTCGTCCGGCGCGAGGCCACACGGCGGCCCGCGTGGGTGACGTACGTCGACACGTTCTGGCTTCTGTCGGACCACGGTCGGTACGCGGAGTACTTCCGCACAGCCGGGGGCAAGCTGGTACAGCTCCGGCAGCCCGACGGCGTCCACTTCCGACCCGCAGCCGCGGACATGGTGGCACGCGCAGTGCTGAAGGCGATCCGCAAGCACGTGCGGCTCGAGGAGGAGTGATGGCGCGCCCCCTCACAGCCGTTCTGTCCGCCGGTCTCGTCGCGCTGCTCGCGCTGTCGATCACCTCGTCCCCGACCGTGCCCCCTGCCCGCGGCGGGGGCACCGCGCTCCCGCGGGTGACGGTCATCGGCGACTCGGTCGCAACCGCGCTGGCGTTCGACTCGACCGCGCAGGCTATCCTCGCCGAGGGGATCGACCTCAGGCTCGAGCTGGCCCCGTGTCGGCGCATCGCACAGGACAGCTGTCCGTACGAGGGCGCAAGGCCACCGAACGTGATTCAGCTGGTCGAGAGCCTCGGACAGGCGCTCGGCGGGACCGTGATCGTGTCGGTCGGCTACAACGACTACGAAGAGGAGTACGCGCGAAACATCGAGGCTGCGCTCGAGGCCCTGAGCAAGGCGGGCGTCGAGCACGTGCTCTGGGCAACGCTGCGCGCCGCGCACCACGGCTATCTGACGATGAACGACGCGATCGAGGCGGCCGCAGCGCACCACCCCGAGCTGACGGTGGTGGACTGGAACCTCTACTCGCGCAGTCATCCCGACTGGTTCCAGGCCGACGGGCTGCACCTGTTCGGTGTCGGCGCCCAGCGGATGGCGACGTTGTTCCATGCGAAGCTGGTGGCGCTCGGCATTCCGGTCAGGCGCCCGCCCGCCCTTCGGATTGCCGGGAGCAGCCTGCCGAGCGCAAGCACGGGGAAGGCGTTCACCGCTCGGCTCACGGCCCGCGGCGGACGTTCTCCCTATCGGTGGTCGCGCGGAGCCGTGTTCCCGTCGTGGCTGCGCCTTACCCCGGGTGGTGTGTTGACGGGCACGGTGCGGGCGCGTCCCGGCACGCTCGTCATCGTGGTCCGCGTCACGGACGCATTGGGCGCATCCGTGACCCGGCGCCTGACATTGCGCGTCCGGCGCTGAGCCGAAGG
>DAIOGR010000454.1:0-1973 GCA_036745155.1 Gaiella sp. | reverse complement strand
GCGGCGCCCGTGAAGAACTGGCCCGTCATCAGCACGACGCGCTGCACGAGCGTCCCGTCCTGGCGGAAGGTGCGGAGCGCCTGCAGCCGCGCCGGGAATGCGACGTCGCCGAAGGAGAGCTCCGGCTCGGTGGCCTGCGTGTCGACGATCGGGCGCGCGAAGACGGGGTCGACGTCGGGCGTGTCGGCCTGCTGGCGCAGCTCGGTGATCAGCGCGCCGTGGCCCGCTGTGCCCGTGACGTCCACGAAAGCCTTCGGCTGCAGCGGCCGGAAGTGCGTGGCCTGGACGCCGTCCGGCCCACTCCAGTAGCGCCCGAGCGGAGGCGTCACCGACGCGTGCTCGGTGTTCGCGATGTTGTCGAGCACGAACGACTCCGCCTGCAGCCCGGTGGCAGCGTCGGTGACGACGGCCGTCGAGGTCGGCACGGCGGCGGCCGCCTGCACGGACAGAAGCTGCGCTCCCTCGCCGGCCGGGGCCGGGGCCGACGCGGCTGACAGGGGCGCGGGCCCACCGCCCGGCTGGGTGACCGACCACATCGGCAGGCCGTAGAGCGTGAACTCGGCCATGGCCTTCTCGTCGTAGACACCGAACACGCCGAGGCCGCCGAAGTACTCCTGCTTGGCCGCGGCGAGCGCGTTGCCGACCGTGGAGCCCGCGGCGATCTTCTTCGCGAAGATGGCGTCGAGCTGCTCGGAGTACGCGACGACGAGGCTGTCGCCGTAGCCGAAGCCGGTATTGCCGAGGTAGGCACCGACGCCGTTGTGGGCGTACGCCTGGGCCCAGTCGTACGTGTTGGCGGTGACGACCGCGTCGGTCACGGACAGGCCGGAATGGCAGCCCATGCTGAAGACGAGACGGTTGACGAGAGGCCCGGTGCTCCCGGCCGGCACGCTGGCAGCGTCGAGCGAGAGATTGCCCGTGGTGAAGAACGGCGGCGCCACCGACGGCGGCGCGAACTCGAAGTGGTCGGCGTGCCCGTTCAGGGACGTGATCCCGGGAGCGCCGGCGGCCGGCAGGAAGGATCCGAGCAGCGTGCTCTGGGTCCAGTTCGCCGGGCCCGTGATGGGGCTCGGCAGCGTGGTCGCACCGGCGCCGAAGCGGCTCGCGAACGAGCCGTTGATCGCGGCGGCGCCGTCCTGCATGAAGTCGTAGCCGGTGACGAGAGACGTCGTGGGATCGAGGCGCCCGTTGAAGGCGGTGAACCGGTTCAGGGTGGCGACGATCTCCGCCGGCGTCTCGACGAGCCGGCCCACGGACAGCCGCGGCACGTACAGCTGCCGGTTGAGGTACGGCACGGGCTCGAGGGTGCCGTACGGGTCGTCGGAGAGCATCTGCCCGGCGCGCAGCGTGGCGTAGAGGTCGCTCGAGCGGTCGAAGGTGTCCGCGTACCCGTTCTCGTTCGCCGCCGAGGTGAAGTCGCCGAGCCGGCCCTGCGGGATGACCCGGTCGCCGCCGACGATGACGAGGTACTTGAGCCCCGCTCCGTTCGGCTGCGATCGCACCTGCGCGTCCACGACGGCGTTGATCGCCGCCACCACCTTGTTCGCGAGGTCGGGGTTCCCCGGGCTGGCGTCCCAGTTCGCGTATGCCGTCTGCACCGCCGCGTAGGCGTCCACCGAGAGGACGGCGTTGGGGAAGCCGAGGGTGGTGAAGCTCGCCTGGTTGGCCGTGAGGGCGTTCAGGACGCTCGTCGCTTCGCCGGCGCCGTACAGTCCTTCGAGCCGCTGCCGGTCGACGAGGAACAGCGTGTTGAAGCCGGTGGGCAGGCTGCCGACGGCCGGCCCCGCCGTTCCGGTGACGGTGCGCGCCGGCGTCGACGCGGGTGCCCGCGGCGCCTCTGTCGTGATCCGGAGCATGTGCGGGTCGGCGCTCGTGGCGCCGTTGTAGCTCGTCACCTGCACGGTGTAGAAGCTTCCGATCCCGTCGGAGAGCACGGTGATGTCTTCCGGGTCGGTGCCCCGGCTGGCGGAGAC
>DAIOGR010000453.1:0-1980 GCA_036745155.1 Gaiella sp. | reverse complement strand
AAGCGCGCGATCGCGTCGGCCGTCGCGTCGAAGTCGTCCCAGAGGACGCTGTGCCCACCCGGCACGACGAGCTGCTCCAGGCCCGGCGCAGCGGGAACATCGACCGGGATCCACGAGCGCTGGCCGAGGACGACGAGCGTCGGGCACGACGGGAACGGCGGCGCCGGGCGCGCCATCTCTCCCCAGGCGGCGATCACGGCCGGCGGCGAGTAGCGCCAGCGGAGGCGCCCGTCCTCGCCGCGCTCGAGGTGCGCCTCGGCCTCCTCCTCGAGGAGCGCGCGGGGCGTCGTGAACAGGGTGCCGCCGGCGAGCCGCGCCTCGATCGCCTCGTCGGCGCTCCCGAACGAGACGTCTGCGCGAGCGCCCTCCGCCTGCGTGGCGGCGACGGCGGGATCGATATGGAGCGCCGGGTCGAGCAGCACGGCGCGGTCGACCCGCTCGGGCGCGAAGGCCGCGAGCTCGGCGACAAGCAGGCCGCCGAAGCTGTGCCCGAGCCAGGCGGGCCGCTCGAGCCCGAGCGCGTCGGCCGTCTCGCGCAGGTCTGCCACATGGGCTGCGACGTTCCAGGGCGGTTCCCACCCGGAGCGGCCGTGACCGCGCAGGTCGAGGCCGACGACCCGTCGCCCCTCCAGGCGTCCCGCCAGCGCGCGGAAGCGCGCCCCGTGCCCCGTTACCCCGTGCAGGCAGACGACCGCCGGCCCCGCCGAATCGCCCCACGCGTGCGCGTTGAGGATCACGCTCCCACCGCGAGCACGATCTTGCCGTAGTGCTGTCCGGAAACGAGCTTCTCGAGGGCAGCCCCGGCCTCGGCGAGCGAAAAGACCGAATCGATCACGGGCCGCCACGACCCGGCCGCGAGCGCGGCGAGCAGGCCGGCGAAGTCCGACGGGCTCCCCATCATCGTGCCGAGCAAGGACCACTGGCCGAAGTAGAACGGCCGCACGGGCAGGGTCACCTCCGTGCCACCGGTGGCGCCGAAGACCACGACACGGCCTCCGGGGCGCAGGCAGTCGAGCGACTGCGGCCAGGTCGAGCCGACCGAGTCGACCACCAGGTCGGCCCCACCGAGCTCCTTCACCCCGGCCACCCAGTCGCCCGACGTGTAGTCGACGCCTGCCTCGGCTCCCAGTGCGCGCGAGCGCTCGATCTTCTCCGGCGACGACGAGGTGACGAGCACGCGTGCGCCGGCCTGGGCCGCAAGCTGCACGGCGAAGGTGGAGACGCCGCTGCCGGCGCCGAGGATCAGCACGGTCTCCCCTGCGCGGAGGCCGCCGCGGGCGAAGAGAGCGCGAAACGCGGTCAGCCCGGCCAGAGGAAGGGCGGCCGCCTCCTCCCACGACAGCCGAGACGGCCGCGCGAAGAGGTTGGCGGCGGGCACCGCAACCAGCTCGGCGAAGGTGCCGTCGCGCGGGCCGCCCAGGATCTCGAACTCGGGCCCGAACGCCTCCTCCCGGTCGCCCCAGCCCAGCGCCGGGTAGATGATCACCTCCTCGCCGGTGTCCCGGCGCACGCCGGCGCCGTCGGAGCCGGGTACGAGGGGGAGCGCGAACGGGTAGGTGCCACCGGAGACGAGCACGTCACGCCGGTTCAGCGCCGCCCGGCGCAGCTCGACCAGCACCTCCCCGGGAGAGGCAACCGGGTCGGGCACGCTCTCGTAGACGAGGCCGCCGCCCTCGTGGACGCGAACCGCCTGCACTACGGCCTCAGCGACGCCCAGGGCTGCTCGCCCGAGACGTCTTCCACGCCGTAGCCGTCCTCGCCGACCGCCGGCGAGAGGATCGCCAGGATCTTCGCCGGAGCACCACCGTCGTTGAACGTCGCGTGCACGGCCGAGGCGGGGACGACCACCGAGTCGCCGGCGGAGAGCGCCTGCCGCTCCGACTCGACCCACTGCTCGATCGTCCCTTCGATCACGTAGATCACCTCTTCCTGTCCGGGGTGCCGGTGGAAGTCGTGGCACTTCCCGGGCAGGAACGTCGC
>DAIOGR010000452.1:0-1982 GCA_036745155.1 Gaiella sp. | reverse complement strand
AGCTCGTCGGCGTCGTGGGGGCGCACGCGCAGGTGGCTCTCGCGGATGCCGAGGCGCAGGTACCAGGCCCGCCGCTCGTCGATCCAGTACCGGTACCACTCGTCGGCCTCGTCGGGCGGGACGAAGAACTCCATCTCCATCTGCTCGAACTCGAGCGTCCGGAAGATGAAGTTGCCGGGGGTGATCTCGTTGCGGAACGACTTGCCGACCTGCGCGATGCCGAAGGGCGGCTTGCGGCGGGCGAGCTGGGCCACGTTCTTGAAGTTGATGAAGATGCCCTGGGCGGTCTCGGGGCGGAGGTAGACCTTCGTGCCGCTCTCCTCCATGGGGCCGACCCGCGTCTCGAACATGAGGTTGAAGTGACGCGCCTCGGTGAGGTCGCAGTCGGGCGCCTCGCCGGGGTGCTTGCTCGGCCTCTGGCCGCACTGGGCGGCGTCGAGCTGGTCGGCGCGGAAGCGCTTCTTGCAGAAGCGGCAGTCGACGAGCGGGTCCGTGAAGCCGCCGACGTGCCCGGATACCTCCCACACGTGCGGGTGCAGCACGATCGCGGAGTCGAGCGCGACGATGTCCTCGCGCTCGCGGACCATCGCCTCCAGCCAGCGCGCCTTCACGTTCTCCTTCAGCAGGACGCCGTAGTGGCCGTAGTCGTACGACGAGCCGAGGCCGCCGTAGATCTCCGACGAGGGGAACACGAAGCC
Source organism: Gaiella sp. (assembly GCA_036745155.1). Taxonomy (GTDB): domain Bacteria; phylum Actinomycetota; class Thermoleophilia; order Gaiellales; family Gaiellaceae; genus Gaiella. Next base: position 1,284 of record DAIOGR010000452.1, on the reverse strand, counting down.
GCGCCGGCGGCACAGCGAGACGATCTTGTCCATCGTGAGCGGCTCGGGCATGAGCGTCGACTCTACCCGCCGCGCGCTGCGCGGCAACCAGCTAGCGTGCCGCGGGGTGGCTACCAGCGCTGAAACACGCCGGCTCGTGCCGAGCGACCTCGAGGCCCAGGCGATCCACTGGCGGCGACACCTGCACGCGCGCCCCGAGCTCTCCTTCGAAGAGCACGAGACCTCCGCTTTCGTGGCGGATCTCCTGCATTCGTTCGGGGGCCTCGAGATCGAGCATCCGACGCCCACGAGCGTCGTCGCAGTGCTGCGGAGCGGACGGCCCGGGAAGACGCTCGCCTTTCGGGCCGACATGGACGCCCTCCCGATTCAGGAGGAGAACGACGTGCCGTACGCGTCGACTCGGCCGGGTGTCATGCACGCCTGCGCCCACGACGCGCACACGGCGATCCTGCTCGCCGCCGCCCGCATCCTCACCGAGCGCCGCGACGAGCTCGCGGGCGAGTTGCGCTTCGTCTTCCAGCATGCAGAGGAGTTACCGCCCGGCGGAGCGCAGGAGCTCGTCGACGCCGGCGTCATGGACGGGGTCGACGCCGTCGTCGGGATCCACCTGTTCAGCACGGTGCCGGTCGGGCTCGTGGCCGCCCAGCCGGGCCCGCTGCTCGCGTTCGCCGACACGTTCCGGATCGAGGTGCACGGCCGCGGCGGGCACGCGGCGGCTCCGCACGAGACGGTCGATCCGATCGTCGTCGCCGCCCAAGTGGTGACGAACCTGCAGCAGCTCGTCTCACGGACGATCGACCCGCTCGACCAGGGAGTCGTCTCCGTCACGCGTATCTCAGGCGGCACGGCCAAGAACGTGATCCCGGAAACGGTTGAGCTGCTCGGCACGGTGAGGACGTTCAAGCCGGAGACGAAGACGGCGCTCGTGGCGGGGATCGAGCGCGTCCTGCGCGGTGTCACGGAGGCGCACGGAGCCACGTACACGTTCCACTACGAGGACGGGTACCCGGCCGTCGTGAACGACGCGGAGGTGGCCGCGATCGTCGAGGAGGCGGTGCGGGCCGAGCTCGGCGAGCAGGCGGTGACGCGGATCGAGCCGGTGATGGGCGGCGAGGACTTCTCGGCGTACCTCCACCGGGCACCCGGTGCGTTCTTCGTCGTGGGCACACGCAATGAGGCGATCGGAGCCGCTTTTCCGCACCACCATCCGCGGTTCGCTATCGACGAGGCGTCGTTGAAGGACGGCATCGCCGTGTTCGCGCGTACGGCGCTCGACATGCTGGG
>DAIOGR010000451.1:0-1983 GCA_036745155.1 Gaiella sp. | reverse complement strand
ACCGCCAGGCGCTCGACCGGCTCGTTGCTGAACACGAAGCGGACGTGCCGGTCGGCGATCGGGCCGCCCCAGCCGCGCATCGGCGTCGCTGCGACCTTCTCGGCCAACAGCCGGTTGGAGACGTCGGCGCAGTCGAGCCCGAGCGAGGCGACGTCGAGGAGCAGCGACCACGCGCCCGCTGGGCACACGACCGGAAGACCCTGGAGCTGCCGCAGCAGCTCGTCTCGCCGACGCTGCCACTCTGCGTTCGCGGCCGCGAGGCCGTCGTCCTCGAGCTCCAGGGCCACGCGCACACCGACCTGGGCGAACCCGCTCGGGACGAGCCCGTTGTAGATCTGCACGCGCGAGACGTCGTTCACGAGGTCGCCCGGCGCCACCACCCAGCCGATGCGCCACGCGATCAGGCGCTGCTCGAAGGACGGGGCGCCGACGGTGACCGTCCGGTCGCGCATCCCCGGCAGCGCCGCCGGGTGGCGGACCGAACGGCCGTCGAAGAGGACGCCCTCGAACCCGCCCCAGTAGAGGAGCCTGACGTCCCGCTCGCAGCAGAGCGAGGCGATCGTGCCGAGCTCCTCCTCGCTCGCGACCCAGCCCGACGGGAACGACGCGTTGTTGACGAAGACGACGCGCACCCGGTCCGTGACCGTCTGCGCCAGCGCGTCGAGGTCGAGACGCCACTCGCCCTCCGCCACGTGCAGCGGCACGAGGCGCGGGACGGCCCCGACGAGGCGCACGCGGTTGAGCATCCCGGCGTAGGTCGGATCGGTGAGGACGACCTCGTCCCCCGGATCGGTCAGGCAGAACAGCGCGTCGAGCATCGCGTCGCCCTCGCCACTCGTGATCACGACCTCCCGGGGCCCGTCGTAGCGCGGCCCGCCACGCCGCTCGATGTACGCGGCCACCGCCTCCTTCAGGTCGTCGCGGCCGGTGAACGGCAGCCAGCTGTTCGCCTCGTCGGTGCCGATCGCCGACCGGGTCGCCTCGACCGCCTCGGACGGCGGCGGGACGTCCGTGTCGAGGTTCTCCAGGCGCAGCACGTCGGGATCGCTGCCCGCCGCAGCTGCGACGCGATCGATGTTGAACCCCGGGATGTGCTGGAGGCGCGCCACACCCATGGCCCGGCGAGCGTACCGCCCTCGCACCGGAGCCGCGAGTGCTGCAGAATTGGGGTCTCGTGACAGTGGCGGACGACGCTCGCTGGACGGTGCCGACCCTCGACGACGTGCTCGAGGCGCAGCGCACGATCGGCGCGCACCTACGGCCCACCCCGCTGCACTCCCACGCCGGCCTGACGGAGCTCGTGGGCACGGACACGCGCGTCAAGCACGAGAACCACCTGCCGACCGGAGCCTTCAAGGTGCGGGGCGGCATCAACCTCGTCGCCCACCTCGCACAGGATGAGCGCGACCGTGGCCTGATCGCCGTCTCCACCGGGAACCACGGCCAGTCCGTCGCCTACGCCGCGCGCCTCTTCGGCGCCCGCGCGATCGTCTGCGTCCCCGAGCGCGCCAACCCCGCCAAGCTGCACGCGATGCGGGCACTCGGCGCCGAGATCGTCGAGCACGGGCGGGACTTCGACGAGGCACGCGAGCACTGCGAGCGGCTCGCGGCCGCCCACGGCTACCGCTACGTCCACTCCGGCAACGAGCCCTTGCTGATCGCGGGCGTCGGGACGCACACGCTCGAGATCCTGGAGGAGCAGCCCGAGACGGATGTCGTCGTCGTGCCCGTCGGTGGCGGCAGCGGCGCGGCAGGAGCGTGCATCGTGGCCAAGACGCTCGATCCGCAGTGCGAGGTGATCGGCGTGCAGGCCGAGGCCGCACCCGCCGCATTCCACTCGTGGCGCACGCGCTCGCTGCAGGAGGACACGATGGGCACGGCGGCGGAGGGGCTGGCCACCAGGGTCGGCTTCGAGCTCCCGCAGCAGATCCTCTGGCGGCACCTCGACGACTTCGTGCTCGTCGGCGAGGACGAGCTCCGCTC
>DAIOGR010000450.1:0-1997 GCA_036745155.1 Gaiella sp. | reverse complement strand
TCCCCGCCTACTTGCTCGCCCGACTGGCCGTGCGGCCTGCCTGGGCGCTCTTCGCCGCGGCCGGCACCGGCCTCGCGCCCGCGCTCGCCTACGCGCCCATCCTCGTCAAGGAGCCGACCGCCTATCCCGCCGCCACGCTGGCGCTGTTCCTGATCGCACGTTGGGTGGCAACACCACGCCGGGCCGAGTTCCTGCTGGCCACGGCAGCGTGCGCGGTCGGGTACGCGGCCAAGGACCAGCTGGTGCTCCTGTTCGCCGTGCTCGGCCTGGCCGCGGCAGCGGTGCTGTGGAAGTCGGGGCGCGCCCGGTCGTTCCGGGACGACTGGACACGGAGCGACTGGGTCGGCGCAGTCGTGCTCATCCTGGGGGCGGCCGTCGTCGGCGGAGCCGTCGCCGCGCACCGCTCCCAGACGTGGTACGTCGCGACGACCTTCTACCAGGATCGGATGGTCGACTACGGGCTGTGGGCTGCAGGCGCGCTCACGATCGGGGTCGGGATCGTGCCGGTCGTAGCCGGGCTCGCCTCGCTCGTGCAGCCGAAGGGCGAGGAGCGCCGGGATGGTGTGGAGGCGCTCGCGGTCGTCACCGTCGCCTCGATTGCGTGTTTCGGCTTCTACACCGCGATCAAGGCGGCGTATCTGTCGACCATCTTCGCGACGCTCACGCTCGAGCGGAACCTCATCTTCCTGGTGCCGCTGCTGTTCGCGGGCACCGCCCTCTTCTGCGAGCGCGGCGGCGGGCGCTGGTGGGCAGTGGTGGCAGCCGGGTGTCTCGCCCTGTACCTCGTGCGCGCGCCCCCATACTCGCTCGAGCAGTACCCGAACTACGAGGCGCACGGGCTCGCGATCGCCGCCTTCGCGAATCGCATCCTCAAGTGGCCGGCGGACACGATCGAGCACGTGCTCGTCGCACTGACCGTCGCGACGACTGGTGTCCTCGCCTTCGCGTGGCGCCTGCGCGGGAGCCGAGCGGGGCTCGCCGTGCTCGCGACCCTCGCCGCCGCAACGCTCGCCTGGACGACGACGACCGAGGTGTACGCAGCCCACGGGGAGAGCCTCTTCGCCGAGCGTCTCTACGGCACGCTGCCGAAGCCCGCGAACTGGCTCGATCGTGCGACGGACACTCGCCCGGTCGTTTTCCTCGGGCGAGCCGTCGCCGATCCCAATCCGATCCATCTGCTTGAGTTCTGGAACAGGTCGGTGAAGGGCGTCTGGTCGCTCGACGGGTCGGCGCCGGGGCCGGGCGCGACCGTGACACCGGACCTCCAGAGCCCGGACGGCACGCTGACTCCTCCTGGGGCGGACTACGTCCTCACCGTTCCCGGCGTCGACGTGCTGGGGGAGCAGCAGGGCGGACTGGTCGGCGGCTACCGCTTGTTGCGCCTTCCGAACCGGCAGCTCCGCCTGCGCAGCGCGCAGACGGGGATCTTCCCGGACGGCTGGATGGGCAGCCGGGCGAGCTACGCGTACTACGACGTCGCGCCGGGCAGCCGAGGGGTCGCCCACGTGCTCCTGTCTCGGAAGGGGTGGTGCGGCAAGGACAAGCGCGGCAGCGTCCTCGTGCGGCTGGGGATGCTCGCGGTGGGCGAGAACGGCCAGCCGACGCTCGGGAACGTCCTGCAGGAACGGTCGTGGGTGATCCACTCGTGCCAGGAGCGAGAGTTCGTCCTGCCGGCGCCCTCGAGCCCATGGCTCGTCGAGGTGACGATCGACCCGACCTTCTCGCCCGCCGAGCTCGATCCGGCCCTCTCCGACCCGCGCCAGCTCGGCGCCGTCGTGGGCTTCAGCTACGAGCCACGTCCCTGACGGCACGTCCGTGCCCGAGCAGCGCCTCGGGGTGCTTGCGCGCGAAGCGGGCCATGCCGCGCAGGTGCCACAGCGTGTGCCGGGAGAGGAAGCTGCGGTCGATCACTGCCGCGTACGCGTGGTGCACGACCGCGTCGGGCACGTACCAGCGCTCCCAGCCGGCCCTCATCGCCCGGTAGCAGAGGTCGATGT
>DAIOGR010000449.1:0-2001 GCA_036745155.1 Gaiella sp. | reverse complement strand
AACTTCATCCACACGGCGTTCAGCGAGGGCAAGCGCGGCGAGAACGCGATCCTCCGCCTGCACGAGGTGCTGGCGGCCGTGCAGGAGTGGATCCCGACGTGGGAGGACGATCCGGCGAACAGCTATCGCGGCGCCAAGGCGATCGTGAACGTCGGCGCGATCGAGGGCGGCTACGGCTGGCGCGTCTCGCGCACGCCCCACCACGCCGATCTCTTCCTCGACGTGCGGGTGCCCCCGACGAAGGAGATGGGAGTGGCGCGCCGTGAGGTGCTCGAGCTGGTTCGTGGGCTGGCAGCGCGCTTCCCGGACTACGGCGTCGAGGGCGAGGTGTACGTGACCGCTCCCGGCGCGGAGATCGACGAAGGCCACGAGCTCGTCAGGGCGATCGACGCCTCGCACGAGGAGGTCTTCGGTGCGGTGCCCGGCCGCGACGTGACGCGCTGGTTCTCCGACGCATCCGCCCTGACCCGCTACGGCATCCCGACCGTCAACTACGGCACCTCGACGGGCCTGATGGACGTCGAGAAGGGCGAGAACCTCGAGATCGAAGGGCTCGTAAAGACGGCGGAGACGTACGCTCGGGTAGCAATGCGGATCTGCGGCGTCGCGTGACGATCACGACGAGGGAGACGATGGAGACGTGAAGCTGGTGACGTTCGGTGAGGGAGGCGGGCGGGTCGGCGTGCTCGAGGACGACGAGATCGCCGTCCTCGACGTGCCGACGATGCGAGAGTACTTCGAGCGAGGCGGGGCCGACGAGACCGGAGAGCGTGTCGCGCTCGCGGAGACGCGCCTGCGAGCGCCGATCATCCCCAAGAAGTTCTTCCACACGGCCGGCAACTTCCGGGAGCACAAGACCGAGTCGGAGAACGTCAACTGGTCGCACGACATCGCGCCGTGGATCAACTTCTTCCAGAACGTCGACGCGATCGTCGGACCGGACGAGCCGGTCATCTACCCGGAGCACCTGACGGAGGAGCTGGACTACGAGCTCGAGCTCGCGGTCGTGCTGCGCAAGTCCGGCAAGTGGTTCACACCGGACGAGGCCGCGGACTACATCGGCGGGTACGTGATCTTCAACGACCTCACCGCGCGGGACATCCAGCGCGGCGAGATGCGCTCGGGCGTGTTCTCGTTCTGCAAGGCGATCGACACCTTTTGCCCGCTCGGTCCCTGGATCGTGACGCCCGACGAGGTTCCCGACCCGCGCGACCTGAGGATGGAGCTTCGCGTCAACGGCGAGGTGAGGCAGCAATCCCACTCCGGGAACATGTCCGTCACGATCCCCGAGATCCTCTCGAACTTCTCCGGCCTGACCTACTCGGCCGGCGACGTGCTCTCGACGGGCACGGTGTCGGGGGTAGCCGGCTTCAAGTCCCCGGAAGAGCGCGCACGGCTGTATTTGAAGCCCGGCGACGTCGTCGAGGCGGAGATCGAGCGGATCGGAGTGCTCCGCAATCCGGTCATCTCCTGGCACGAGGGGCACGGCACGCCGCCGCTGCCCCGCGTTCGTCCCTGGGGTGAGGGCGTTTGACCGCCAGAGTGCCTGAGCGCGAGAGCGTCTGAGCGCTATGGCCTGGCCGCGCGACGACGCCAAGCTCGCCCGCGTGCGTGCGCTCATGCGGGAGCGGGGGCTGGACGCGCTCGTCGTGCGCGCGCCGGACAACATCGTCTACCTGACGGGCTTCTGGGGCATGAAGGGCTACGACGCCGTCGTCTTCCCGGCCGACGGCGAGGCGACGCTGATCTGCCTCGAGCCCTCGCGCGACGATGCGGCCCGTACCGCCTGGACGAGCGACGTGCGCACCTTTGGCGGCTACGACCCGGTCGACCCGAGGCCGCCGTCGCTGCGCGCGCTCGACCTGGCGGCGGCGCTGGCCGAGCAGCACGAGGCGGTCGGCATCGAGCTCTCGCTCGGCACGCAGGCAGCGGATCGCATGATCGGCGAGCCGACGACCTTCCCGAAGGCCTGGTTCGACGCGTTCCCGCACGCCCAGGACG
>DAIOGR010000448.1:0-2006 GCA_036745155.1 Gaiella sp. | reverse complement strand
GTCTGGTATGCGCTGATCGCCGTCTCGACGGCGATCTTCGCGTGGGGCGTCATCCGGCTCGTGCTCAAGTACCGGCGCGGCCGCGGCAGCTTCCCGACCGACCGGCCGGGGCGCCGCCTCGCCAGGACCGCCTGGATCGTGCTCACCCACGCCTGGATCAAGCGCCGCGACGGCGTCGCCGGGCTCGCCCACGCGCTGATCTTCTACGGCTTCGTCGTCCTCTTCATCGGCACGTCGATCCTGGCGTTCCAGGACGACTTCGCGAAGCCCCTGCTCGGCTGGGACTTCTGGCGGGGGCCGTTCTACCTCGGCTACTCGCTCTTCCTGGACGTGTTCGGCGCCGCACTGATCGTGGGGTTGCTGATCCTGGCCTGGAAGCGCGCTCGCAAGCCCGCGAGGCTCGACTACGGCCGCGTCGACGGTGTCACCAGCCCGTATGCCCGCTGGCGCTATCAGGTGGGCGACTGGGCCTTCGTCGGCTCGCTGCTGTTCCTCGGCGTCACCGGCTTCCTGCTCGAGGCGCTCCGCATCGCGGAGACCGAGCCGTCGTTCGAGAAGTGGGCGCCGTTCGGCTGGCTCGCCGGCCAGGGCTTGCAGGCGATCGGTGTCGACGGCGACACCGCCGGGGCCGCGCACTTCCGCACCTGGTGGGTGCACGGGATCGCGGCGCTCACCTTCGTTGCCGCGATCCCCTTCACGAAGGCCGTCCACATGATGACCGCGCCCGCCAGCGTGACGACCCGGGACGACATGGCGGGAAGGCGGCTCGTCGAGCTTCCGCCGACCCCGAAGCCCGAGGAGGTCGGCTACGGCGTCGTCGCCGACCTGGCGCCCGCGCACCTGCTGCAGCTGGACGCGTGCACGAAATGCGGCAAGTGTCACGACGCCTGCCCGGCCGCTGCATCCGGCTACCCGCTCTCGCCCCGCGACCTGATCCTCGACCTGCGGGAGCAGGCGGAGGGGACGTTCGGCATCCGCGCCTCGCTCGGCGTGGAGCCGCTGTTCGCGTCGGATACGAACCTGATCGGCAACCCGATCAGGCCGGAGACGGTGTGGTCGTGCATGCAGTGCATGGCGTGCGTGGAGATCTGCCCGGTCGGGATCGAGCACGTGCCGATCATCAACCACCTCCGCCGCCGTCTCGTCGACCGCGGCGAGATGGACGCCCAGCTCCAGTCCACGCTCGAGACGATCTACGAGTCGGGCAACTCGTTCGGCGAGCCGAAGCGAAAGCGTGCGCGCTGGGCGAAGGAGCTCGGCTTCGACGTCAAGGACGCGCGCAAGGAGCCGGTCGAGCTGCTCTGGTTCGTCGGCGACTACGCGTCCCTCGACCCCCGCAACATCCGTGTGACCCAGGCGCTCGCGCGCGTCCTCCATCACGCCGGCGTCGACTTCGGGATCCTCTACGAGGGTGAGCGCAACGCCGGCAACGACGTGCGCCGGGCCGGCGAGGAGGGGCTCTTCACCGACCTCGCCGAGAGCAACATCGAGGCGATCTCCGCCTGCGAGTTCAACCGAATCCTCACCTCCGACCCGCACTCCTTCAACACCCTGAAGAACGAGTACCCGGCACTCGGTGGCAGCTGGGACGTCGTCCACCACTCGCAGTTCCTGCTCGAGCTGATCGAGTCGGGCGCGCTCGTGCCGCGCAGAGAGCTCGGGCAACGGGTCACCTACCACGACCCGTGCACCCTCGGGCGCTACAACGGTGTCTACGACGAGCCGCGCGCCCTGATCGCCGCGACCGGCTGCGAGCTCGTGGAGATGCAGCGCGTCCGTGACAACTCGTTCTGCTGCGGCGCCGGCGGCGGCAGGATCTGGATGTCCGAGCTGAAGCAGGGTGATGCGCCGAGGCCGTCGGAGTCGCGCATCCACGAGGCGACCGCGCTCGAGCGGGTCGACTTCTTCGTCGTCTGCTGTCCCAAGGACGTGACGATGTACGAGGATGCGATCAAGACCTCGGGGCACGAGGGCGAGATCGAGCTGCGGGAGCTCACCGAGCTCGT
>DAIOGR010000447.1:0-2013 GCA_036745155.1 Gaiella sp. | reverse complement strand
CGCGGCGAGTTCCTGATCGGCGCGGAGGTGGAGCCCTATCCCACGTACTCCAACAAGGGGACGTTCCCCTTCATCGAGTACGCAACCCGTCACGTGCTCGAGCTGTTCCCGCAGCTGCACGCGACGAAGATCCTGCGCCACTGGACCGGCCTCTGCGACATGAGCCCCGACTACAGCCCGATCATGGGCCTCACCGAGATCGACGGCTTCCTCGTCGATTGCGGCTGGGGCACGTACGGCTTCAAGGCCGCGCCCATCACCGGCGTCACGCTGGCCGAGCTGATCGCCACCGGCAAGACGCCGGCCTTGATCGAGCCGTTCAAGCTGGAGCGCTTCTACACTGACACGATGGTTTCCGAGCTCGCCGCCGCTGCGGTGAGCCACTGACGACGCGCCGAAAGGGTTGAAGAACATGTTGTCGAGCCTCGAGATCGCGCAGGCGGCGAAGCTGCGCCCCATCACCGACGTCGCCGCCGAGGCGGGCATCCAGCCCGACGAGCTCGAGCAGTACGGCCGCTACAAGGGCAAGGTCGACCTCTCCGTGATCGACCGGCTCGCCGACCGGCCGGACGGGAAGCTGATCAACGTCACCGCGATCACGCCGACCCCTGCGGGCGAGGGCAAGACGACCACGTCGGTCTCGCTCACCCAGGGCCTCGGCCTGCTCGGCCGCAAGCCGGTGCTCGCGCTGCGCGAGGCCTCGCTCGGCCCCGTCTTCGGCGTCAAGGGCGGCGCCGCGGGCGGCGGCCATGCGCAGGTCGTGCCGATGGAGGACCTCAACCTCCACTTCACCGGCGACCTGCACGCGATCACGGCGGCGAACAACCTGCTCAGCGCCATGATCGACGCGCACCTGCTGCACGGCAACAAGCTCGGGATCGACCCGATCACGATCTCGTGGCGCCGCTGCATGGACATGAACGACCGCTCCCTGCGCGACGTCGTGACGGGCCTCGGCGGCCGCGTCAACGGCTACCCGCGGCAGACCGGCTTCGACATCACGGCCGGCAGCGAGGTGATGGGCCTCGTCGCGGTCGCCCGCGACCTCGGCGACCTCCGCGCCCGGCTCGGCGCCATCACGATCGGCCAGACCTACGACGGCGCGCCCGTCACCGCCGAGCAGATCCAGGCCGCCGGCTCGATGACCGTCCTGCTCAAGGACGCGCTCAAGCCCAACCTCGTGCAGACGCTCGAGGGGCAGCCCGCGTTCATCCATTGCGGCCCCTTCGCGAACATCGCCCACGGCAACAACTCGCTCGTCGCCGACCGCGTCGCGCTGAAGCTCGGCGACTACGTGATCACCGAGAGCGGGTTCGCCTCGGACATGGGCATGGAGAAGTTCTTCGACATCACCTGCCGCGTCGGCGACCTGCGGCCGAGCGCCGTCGTGCTCGTCGCCACGGTGAAGGCGCTCAAGCACCACGGCGGCAACATCGACGGCGGCCTGGCCGAGATCGAGTCGGGCGCCGCGAACATGGCACGGCACATCGGGATCATCAACGGCTTCGGCCTGCAGGCGGTCGTGGGCGTGAACAAGTTCCCCACCGACACGGCCGAGGAGCTCGAGCTGGTGCGGAAGCTCGCCGTCGAGCACGGCGCCCACGCAGCCGAGATCAACACGGCGTTCGAGAACGGCGGTCAGGGGGCCCTCGCGCTCGCGGAGGCGGTCGTCGACGCGGCGGAGCAGCCGAACTCCTTCCAGTTCGCCTATCCGGAGGATGCCCCGATCGAGGAGAAGATCCGGGCGATCGTGCAGAAGGTGTACGGCGGCGACGACGTCCAGCTGCTCCCCGCCGCTCGCGAGAAGGCCGCGGCCTTCGAGCAGGCCGGCCTGGGGCGGCTGCCGATCTGCATGGCGAAGACGCACCTCTCGCTCTCCCACGACCCCGCTCTCAAGAACGCGCCCACCGGCTTCACCGTGACGGTGCGCGACCTGCGCCCCTACACCGGCGCGGGGTGGATCGTGGCGCTCTGCGGCGACATGCAGACGATGCCGGGCCTCGGTGCCAAGCC
>DAIOGR010000446.1:0-2040 GCA_036745155.1 Gaiella sp. | reverse complement strand
CCGCGCACCGTGTCGCGGAGGAGCTCGTGCTCGGGCGAGAGGTCGAAGTCCACGCTCGTCAACGTAGCGTGTGCCGGCCGGTCGGGTGCACCGGGCGAGCCGTGCTCAACGGTCGATCGAGCGGTACTTGCGGACGGCGAGCGGCGCGAACGCCGCCAGCAGCACCGCGATCCATGCGATCGAGAGCGACACTGCGTGCTGGCTCGGGAACGAGCCCGACGGGGACGGGCTCGGGTTGCCGAATAGCTCACGAGTAGCTTGCGTGAGCGTGCTGACGGGGTTCCATTCGGCGATCGGCTGGAGCACGTCGGGCAGCGTGGCCGTCGGGACGAAGGCGTTCGAGAGGAACGTGATCGGGAAGATGACGAGGAAGCCGAGCTGCTGGACGACTTCGACCGTGGGCACGAGCAGGCCGAGGAGGACGCCGATCCAGGCCATCGCGTACGTGAAGCAGAGCAGTAGCGCGACGCCGACCAGGAAGTCCCCGAGCCCGCCCCGCACGCGCCAGCCGACGACCAGGCCGCTCAGCATCAGCACGATCAGGATCCCGACGTTGTAGACGACGTCCGAGCTGGTGCGGCCGCTGAGCACCGCAGAGCGGGCCATCGGGAGCGAGCGGAACCGGTCGATCAGGCCCTTCGTCATGTCGTCCGCCATCCCGATCGCGGTCGTGATCGAGGCGAAGGCGAGCGTCTGCACGAAGATCCCCGGCATCAGGTACTCGCGGTAGGAGCCGCCGCCCTCGAGCGGTATCGCGCCGCCGAAGACGAACGCGAACAGCAGCACGAACATGATCGACTGCAGGATCGCGAAGATCGCCAGCTCGGGGATCCGGGGCACGCGCTTGAGGTTGCGCCAGGCCACCAGGAGGCCGTCGCGCGCGGCCACGCGCAGAGAGCTCACCGCGAGCGCCCCCCGCTGACGGAGGCTCCTTCTTCGTCCTCTGCGGCTGCGTGGCCGGTCAGCGCGAGGAAGACGTCGTCGAGAGTGGGGCGCCGGAGCGCCACGTCCGCGATCCGGATGCCCTCGGCGCCGAGACGGCCGACCACCTCCACGAGCTGCTCGGCGCCGCGGTCGGCGGCAAATGTCAGCTTCCGGGTGTGGTCGTCGAGCGTGCCCGAGCCGTCCGGGGCGAGGAGCTCCACCGTGCGCGCGAGGTCGTCGCGCGCCTGGACGACAACCTCGATCCGCTCGCCGCCGACCCGGCTTTTGAGCTCGTCGGCGGTGCCCTTGGCGATGATCCGGCCATGGTCGACGACCGCGATCTGGTCGGCGAGCTCGTCAGCCTCCTCGAGGTACTGGGTGGTCAGCAGGACCGTCGTGCCTTCGCGCACCTGGTCTCGGATCACGTCCCACATGCCGAGGCGGCTGCGCGGGTCGAGCCCTGTCGTCGGCTCGTCGAGGAAAAGGATGCGCGGGCGGCCGATCAGGGCGCTTGCGAGGTCGAGCCGGCGGCGCATGCCGCCCGAGTACGTCTTGGCTACCCGGTCGGCCGCGTCCTCGAGGTCGAACCGGGCCAGCAGCTCGTCGGCTCGGCGGCGGGTTTCCTCGGTGCCGAGCTGGTACAGCCGCCCGAAGAGCCGGAGGTTCTCGCGGCCCGTGAGGTTCTCGTCGACCGCCGCGTACTGGCCCGAGAGGCCGATCACGCGGCGGACTGCCTGCGGCTCTCGTAGGACGTCGATTCCCGCGACTGAGGCGCTGCCGGCGTTCGGGTGAAGGAGGGTCGCCAGAATGCGGACGGCCGTCGTCTTCCCGGCGCCGTTCGGGCCGAGCAGGCCGAGCACGGTCCCTTCCTGCACCTCGAGGTCGACGCCATCGAGCGCCCGTACCTCTGTCTTCCCGGAGCGGTAGACCTTGACCAGCCCTTCAGCCTCGATGGCGGCACTCATCGCTGCAACGTACTAGTCCGCCTCCGGCTCATGCGCGACATGGGGCATCCCGGCCGGCTGCGACCGCTCCTGCGCGTGCCTCGCTACGCTCCGTCGATGCGCACGGAGATCGACAGGCGCGCGATGGCAGCGCTGTCGGGCGGGCACCTCT
>DAIOGR010000445.1:0-2045 GCA_036745155.1 Gaiella sp. | reverse complement strand
GCCGCCGAGGCGGGCGGCGCGGAGCTTCACCTGCGCGACCGACTCCTCGCCGGTGACGAGCAGCGCGCGTCTCCCGCTGCGAGCGATGCTGCCGAGCGCGGACAGAAGCAGCGTCGACTTCCCGACACCGGGCTCGCCGCCGACGAGCACGAGCGACGCCGGCACGAGCCCGCCGCCGAGCACGCGGTCGAGCTCGGGCACGCCCGTGGTGAGGCGCGCCGCCTCCTCCACACGCACCTGGGCAAGCTTCTGCAGCGGCCGGGCCACCGCCGCACCTCGGCCTCCCCGGGGCGGCGTCGCCTGGCCGGTCAGCTCCTCCACCAGCGTCCCGAAGGCGCCGCAGCCGGGGCACTTGCCGAGCCAGCGGCCCGTCGTGGTGCCGCAGTCCGAACAGACGTGCTGGACGATCACCTTTGCCATGGGCAGCATGATACGACGCGGGTCGGACGTCATGTCGTCCGATCGGGCAACACCACCGACCGTCGCCGGGTGGCGCGCTACATGCCGTTGCCGCTGCTCGGGCTGTCGCACGTCCGGCCCACGATCAGCCCATCGCGACAGAGCTCGCGCTCGGGCGCCCGCACCGCGAAGGCACTACGCAGGTCGCCCGTGAACCACACGTGCATCATCTCGCTTCCCTGGCGGCGCGTTGCCCCCGGCGGGCACGAACCGTCTGCTCGCGGCTTCAGGCCGCGCTTGCCCCGGAGGCTGCAGACCTCGTGGAAGTGCCATCGCGTGATCGGCCCACCCGGAGAAGGGCCCCGCTCCCCACGCTGCATGCTGAACATGACGCCGACGAGCACCAGGCGCCTTCCCGGCTCGTTCGCGTAGATGAGCGCCTTCGGGCGGCGAACGTCGAGCAGGCGGGCACCGGGACGCTCGTGCCGCCACTCGGCATGAAGGTAGTGCGCACGGCTGTCGCCGTGCCGACGAGGAACCGTGCGGGTGTCGAAACCGGCAGCCTGGGCTGCGCGAGGGCTCGACCAGCGCCGGGCAGCCGTCCGCAGGTCGTCGAGCAGCCGGCGGGCAGCGCGCTCCCCTGGGGTGGCGAGCGACACGGTCGGGTACTGCTGCAGGTGCCGAATCAGCCCCCGCCTGGACGAGGTGGGAAGCGCCGTGGTTCCCGGCGCCAGCGTGCACACGAAAGCGGCCGGCGCGCGATCCGGCGGGAAGCCGGGCCCGTCCGGATCGGCGCCTGAGGACGGCACGAAGGCCAGCGCGGCGACGCCCCCAACCAAGGCGGCCGCAGCGCGAGCCTGGGAGCGGCACGAGAGCATGCGCAGGACGGGGCGAGCTGGTTCCACGGACTGTCGCGGATCGTGGGCCTCGCGGCGGACGGACCGCCCGTGACAGCGGCACCCGCGCCGAGCGAAGCTCCCCGCCCCGCGTCGTTACGGCGTGACCGCGAGCGAAGGCTTCTGCACCCCGACGCGGTCGAGCGCACCGGAGAGATCGTGCCAGAGGTCGTGCACGTCCTCGAGCCCGACCGACAGCCGGAGCAGCCCGGCACCGATCCCTGCCGCCTCCCTGGCCTCGGGCTCGACGAGGCGGTGGGTGAGGCCGGCGGGATACTGGATCAGCGTGTCGGTCGACCCGAGACTGACTGCCGGCGTGACGAGCCGAACGGACTCCATCACCGTCGCGGCCGCTCTGCGGCCGCCCGCTACCTCGAACGCGAGGACGGAGCCGGGCCCACGGAGCTGCACGCCGTCGGCCTCGGGGTAGAGAACGCGCTCGACAGCCGGATGGTCGGCGAGCAGCCCTGCCAGCACCCGCGCGCGCTCCTGCGCCTCCCGCACCCGAAACGGCAGCGTCGGCAGGCTGCGGTGCAGGAGGTAGGCGGCCAGCGGATGCAGCAGCGCGCCCGTCAGGATCCGCACCTGGCGCAGCCGGCCCGCCCAGCCGGCATCGCAGGCGACCGCGCCCGCGACCACGTCGCCGTGGCCGCCGAGAAACTTCGTCGCACTGTGCAGCGTCAGCGCGGCCCCGTGACGTGAGGGATTCTGCAGCACGGGCGTGGCGAACGTGTTGTCGACGAGGACGGG
>DAIOGR010000444.1:0-2045 GCA_036745155.1 Gaiella sp. | reverse complement strand
GACCGGGTCACGGCGGACGAGCCCGCCCCGGCGGTGGATGCGAGCGCGGCGGCCACCATGACCGCGAGCGCCAGCACCAATCCTCCCCTTCTCTTCATTCCGATTGCCCTCCTTGGTGGGTGGTCAACCCGTTTGGACGTCGTTTGCGCCTCACTTGTTGCACGCGCGACCGTCTCCTGCTCCGCACGCGCGTCGGCGGAGTCTCACACCCCCGTTCCTGACATGTCAACAGGGCGTGCCGGTCAGGCGCCCGTCGCGAGCGCCTCGACCCAGCCGCGCGTGTCGAGAAACTGGCGGAAACGCCATGCCTTGCCGTCCCGCAGCGACCACACGTGGACGAACGGCACGTCCAGCCGGCGACCCGTGCCCTTCGCGACGCCGCGGTAGCGCCCGAGCACGACGACCTCTTCGCCGGCGTCGAGGAACTCGTCCGGCTGAGCGGAGAACTCCGACCACCAGTCGCGGTCGAGCGGGTCGAACACGTTGCGGCGGACCTCGGCGAGACCGCGGTAGGTGCCGCCGTGCGGCAGCCCCTGCGCCTGCTGCCACTCGATGTCGTCGTGCATGTCGGCGACGACGGCGTCCAGGTCGCCGCGCGCGAACGCGTCGTACGAGCGCCGGACGAGGTCCACGTTGGCCAAGACGGACAGACTATTCACACGAACCGGCCGCCGGGCCACGCGACGCCTGCCTTGCGCTCCTCGATCGGGCCCGCGGGCGCGGGCACGGGGCAGAACAGGTCGGTCTCGACCACGGTGCCGGGGAAGATGCGGGCAAACGGATCCGAGTGGAAGACCGCGGGGTCGGTCGCGACGGTGATCGCACCGCCGTAGTTGACCGGGTCGACGACGAGCGTGGTCAGGCAGACGAGGCTGTCCCCGAGCAGCGGGATCCACCACGCGAGCGCATCGCGGCGCACCTGCTGCACCTCGGGCTGGTCGAACGGCAGGCGCGCCGACTCGTCCGGGAGCGCACACACGTGCGCGAACGCGCGCACCCGTTCGCCGGCGAAGCAGCGGGGGTCGGCGCGAAAGCGGCGCCCAGGCGCGCCCAGCTTCGTGGCCAGGCGGCGGCCGTCCCACACGAGGCGCGAGGAGCCGGCGTTCATGCCGCGAGCGCCCAGTCGGCCCGGATGCGCATCGAGATGGCCCGCATGTCCTGCCGGATCTCCTCGTTCGTCGCCCGGCCGAAGCTCCAGTAGCCGTTGTAGGCGGCGTGGATCTTCAGGTCGGGGAAGAGCGTGAAGCCTGCCGGCCGGTAGGGGTGGTGCACCGTGTCGGTGGTCTCGCGCAGCCCGAGCCGATCGAGCCACACCCGTTCGGCGTCCGAGAGGAACGTGAATCGCGCCCCCAGGCCGGCCCGGAACGCCGACTGCACCTCGGGCGGGTCGGTCGAGACGACGACGAGCTTCGCGTAGGCCACCTCGAACTCGTCCTGCAGGGCAACGAGCTGGCGCAGGTAGCGCTGCTCCTTCGGACACCACCAGCCACGCGAGGTGAACAGGGCAACGGGGTCGCCGCCCGCGATCTCGGACAGGCTCCGTCGCCTGCCCGTGTGATCGGGCAGGTCGAGGTCGGGGAACGCCACCCCGGGGACGAGGGCGCCGGTCGTCATGCTCCCACCAGCTCTCCGGCGATCGCCGCCTCGGCGGCGTAGTGGACGGCCTCCGCCGCGGTCGGGAACGCGTAGTGGCCGAAGGCGACGTCGTCGACGGTCGCTCCGAGCCGGATCGCGGTGGCGAAGCCCTGCACGAGCTCGGCGCCGCCGCGTACCACGGCGTGCAGGCCGAGCAGCCGCCGCGAGCCGCGCTCGAACACGAGCTTGACGATGCCGTGAGCCTCGCCGTCGCGCGGGAGCGTGTAGTACGGGCGAATCAGGTTCGCAGTCGGGTAGACCGAGGTCTCGACGTCGAAGCCCGCGGCGCGAGCATCCTCCTCGGTCAGACCGACGCCGGCGAGCTCGGGGTCGGTGAAGATCGCAGACGGCACGGCGGTGTAGTCCGCGGCGCGCACGGAGCCGCCGAACATGTCGGCGACGGCCACCTG
>DAIOGR010000443.1:0-2048 GCA_036745155.1 Gaiella sp. | reverse complement strand
ACCTGCCCGGGCGTGAACTCCGTGTAACAGGAGTCGTACGAGTAGTCCATGAAGTTGTGGATCGGGTCGAGCCCTGGTGCAGGGCAGGTGTCCTTGCCGATCGGGCAGCCGCTCGTCGGCACCAGCATCGCCGGCGTGTCGTCGACGAAATCGCCCTTGGCGTTGCAGCCCCCGAAGAAGGTGTGCTCCAGGTTGACCCAGTGCCCGGTCTCGTGCACCAGCGTCAGGCCGAGGTCGTAGCGGCCGGCGAAGCTCGTCGACGTGCCGGGCATGGACTCCCAGTTCAGCACGACGCCGTCGATGTACAGCCGCGAGTCCGGCAGACCCGGCAGGTACGCATACCCGAGGTAGCCGCCTGCGAGGTTCGAGTAGACGTTCAGCGTCTCGAAGCCACCGCGGTGCAGCGCCCGCTTCATGTCGCGCTCGGCGTCGCCGCCCGCTCGGGCGTTGTACCAGGTGGCGTTGTCCGTTCGCGTGACACCGGCGAGGCTAAACGCGAACCCCGACTTGGCTCCGCCGTAGAACCCGGCGAAGCCGAGGTTGAGGACGCGGATCTGGTCGTCGATCTGCGCCTGCGTCACATTGCCTGTCGCCCCGTCGCTGATCACGTGGAACCACACCGGCACGGAGGCGCGGAAGCTCTTGCCGCCCTTGCCCTTGGCGCTCGTGGGCAGCGCCTCGTAGGTCTCGTTCAACGTCGGCTCGCGACCGACGGAGCCGGTGCCCCTGGCCGCGACGCTCGCCAGGAGGAGCGATCCGACCCCGTCGAACACGCCCGCTCCGTCGACCGGGACCGCCTTGCATGCGGCCGCGCCGTGCGCGAGGCCCGGGCCGGCCGCGGCGGGCCCGGCAGTCACTGCCAGAGCCATGAGCGCGCCTACTGCGAGCAATGCGAACTTCTTCATCTCGTCCCCCTGTTCGGTTGGCCCGTCCACTCCGCACCGGCGCCCGGGCACATCTCGTGTGGCCACATCATGCGCCACGTCGGCCGTGGCAGGTAGCCCGGGCGGGAATCCCCCGGCGCGTGCGCCGGCACGGCAGAATCAGCCCGTGAGCCTTGCCGACTTCCCCAAGGTGCCGCTGCTCTTCGGCCCGTCCCCGGTGCACCGGCTCGACCGCCTCACGGAGCACCTGGGCGGCAAGGTCGAGATCTGGGCGAAACGGGAGGACTGCAACTCCGGCCTCGCCTTCGGTGGCAACAAGACCCGCAAGCTCGAGTACCTCGCGGCCGACGCGCTCGCACAGGGGTGCGACACGCTCGTCTCGATCGGCGGCGTGCAGTCGAACCACACCCGCCAGGTGGCGGCCGTCGCCGCCCACCTGGGCCTGAAGTGCGTGCTCGTGCAGGAGCACTGGGTCGACTGGGACGACCCCGGCTACGAGCTGGTCGGCAACATCCTGCTCTCCCGGATCATGGGGGCGGACGTGCGCCTCTCGGACGCCGGCTTCGACATCGGCTTCCGCCGGAGCTGGGAGGAGGCGCTCGCCTCCGTCGAGGCGGTCGGCGGCAAGCCGTACCCGATCCCCGCCGGCGCCTCCGACCATCCGCTCGGCGGGCACGGGTTTGCCGACTGGGCCGGCGAGGTGGCCGCCCAGGAAGCGGAGCTCGGCCTCTTCTTCGACACGATCGTCACCTGCTCGGTGACCGGCTCGACGCAGGCCGGCATGATCGTCGGCTTCGCCGGGCAGGAACGGGAAAGGGCAGTGCTCGGCATCGACGGCTCGGCGACCGTGCCGCAGACACGGGAGCAGATCGCACGCATCGCGCGCCGCACGGCGGAGGCAGTCGGCCTCGGGCGCGAGCTCGCCGACGAGGAGATCGTCCTGCTCGACGAGTGGCACGCGGGCACCTACGGCCTCCCGGACGCCAAGACGATCGACGCCATCCGCCTGTGCGCCCGCCTGGAGGGGATGCTCACCGACCCGGTCTACGAGGGGAAGTCGATGGCGGCGCTGATCGACCTCGTGCTCGACGGCCGCATCGCACCCGGCTCCAGGGTGCTGTACGCCCACCTCGGCGGGCAGCCGGCGCTGAACGGCTATGCGGC
>DAIOGR010000442.1:0-2049 GCA_036745155.1 Gaiella sp. | reverse complement strand
GCGAGCGAGCCGCCGATCGTGCCGCGATGCCGCACCTGCGGATCGCCGATCATGCCGGCCGTGGTCGAGACGATGGGGCAGTGCTCCTGCAGCAGCGGGTCGTCGCGCACCGCCTTGTGACGCGTGAGCGCCCCGATCGCAAGGTGCTCGCCGGCGTCCCTGACGTAGGCGAGCTCGGACAGCCGCCCGATGTCGACGAGCTTCGAGGGGCGCGAAATGCGGAGCCGCAGCGCAGGCACGAGCGAGTGCCCGCCCGCGAGCAGCTTCGCGTCGGCATCGGAGCCCAGTAGCTGCAGGGCGTGGTCGACGCTCTCCGCCACTTCGTAGTCGAACGCTGCCGGGATCACTGCTTCGCCTCCTCGATCGCGCGCCAGACCCGCTCCGGGGTCGCCGGCATCTGGATGTCCGTCACGCCCAGGTGCGCGAGCGCGTCGACGACGGCGTTGATCACGGCGGGCGCTGCTGCGATCGTGCCCGTCTCACCCACCCCCTTGGCTCCGAAGGGATGGTCGGTCGCCTTGCTCTCGGTGCGCTCGAGCTCGTAGGACGGCAGCTCGGCCGCCGACGGCATCAGGTACGTGGCGAGCGTCCCGTTCAGCAGGTTGCCGTCCTCGTCGTAGATGCCCTCCTCGTACAGCGCCGTCGCGATGCCCTGCGTGATGCCGCCGTGCACCTGCCCGTCGACGATCAGCGGGTTCACGACCGTGCCGACGTCGTCGACCGCGACGTAGCGGATCAGCCGCGCGTCGCCGGTCTCGGTGTCGACCTCCACCACGGCGGCGTGCGCGCCGCCCGGCCACGAGAAGTTGGGCGGGTCGTACGTCGCCGTCGCCTCCAGCCCCGGCTCCATCCCGTCCGGCAGGTTGTGGGCGGCGAACGCCGCCCACGCCGCACCCTTGACCGTCATCGACTTGTCGGGCGAGCCCTTCACCGAGAAGGTGCCCGCCGCGTAGTCGAGATCGTCGGCGGAGACCTCGAGCTGGTGCGCCACGATGTCACGAGCCTTCTCGATCACCTTCTCGCCCGCGCTGTACAGCGCCGCTCCTCCCACCGGCAGGCTGCGGCTGCCGTAGGTGTCGAGGCCGGCGTGCGAGATGCTCGTGTCGCCGTGCAGCACCTCGACCTCGGACGGGTCGCAGCCGAGCTGGTCGGCCACGATCTGCGACCACGCCGTCTCGTGACCCTGCCCGTGCGGCGAGGTGCCCGTGACGACCTGGAACGTGCCGGTCGGCAGGCAGCGGATCGTCGCCGTCTCCCAGCCTCCGGCCGCGTAGCGGATCGCTCCGAGGATGCGCGACGGCGCGAGCCCGCACATCTCGTTGTAGGTCGAGAAGCCCACGCCGACCTGCTTCACGTCGCCCCGCTCGCGCCGGGCCCGCTGGTCGGCCTCGATGCCGTCCAGGTCGAGCACCTCGAGCAGCCGGTCGAGCGACGCGTGGTAGTCGCCGTTGTCGATCGTCAACCCCGATGCGATCTGCGCCGGGAACTCCGTGATGAAGTTCCGGCGGCGCAGCTCGAGCCGGTCCAGGCCCAGCTCCGCCGCGAGTGCGTCCATCGTCCGCTCGAGCACGTAGGTCGCCTCCGGACGGCCGGCGCCGCGGTAGGCGTCCGTGGGCGTCGTATTGGTGAAGACGCCTCTGAACGTGACGCTGTAGCCCGGGATCGCGTACGGCCCCGCGTAGATCCAGGCGCCGAGCAGCGGGATGCCGGGCGTCACGAGCTGCAGATACGCGCCCATCGACGCGAGCACGTTCGCCCGGATCGCCGTGATCTTCCCCTCCTTCGTCGCGGCGAGCTCGAGCTCCGTCACGAAGTCGCGACCGTGGATGGTCGCGACCGCGTTCTCGGAGCGCTCCTCGATCCACTTCACAGGCCTGCCCAGCCGCCGCGCGAGTGCCACGGCGAGGAGCTCCTCGGCGTAGACGTCGAGCTTCGAGCCGAAGCCGCCGCCGACGTCCGGAGCGATCACCCGCAGCTTCGTCTCCGACATGCCGAGCGTCGCCGCCACGAGCACCCGCAGGATGTGCGGGATCTGGGTCGCCGACCACA
>DAIOGR010000441.1:0-2058 GCA_036745155.1 Gaiella sp. | reverse complement strand
AATCGTCCTCACGAACCGCGGAGCCGACACCGGAGCGGCTCGTCCGGCGGCGCAGCCCGGCTGTGCCGCGGTGCCGGAGCCGGTGGCGCCCGACCTGCTCGGTGCGAGGGAGATCGCGACCGCGAGCACGGCGAGCGTCACCAGGGGCAGGCTGCGCGGGCTCTTTCGCATCTCGAAACCCTACGTCGGCTCACGGCGCGGAGGGGCGGAGCCCTCGAGCGGGGCATGCTCCGGCGGCTCGATCGCTCGCGTGGATCGGTAGATGACCGAACCGCAGCTCGGCGCTTCCGCCGATGTGCGGTGGCCGCGCCTGCGACATTGTCCACGGTGGGGCTACGGCCGAGGTGCCGCGCATGGATGCCAGGGGGACCTATCTCGCGGGAGGCAGGGAAAGCGCGACGGCAGTGTCACGGTCGTCCGTCGCGATCGACGTCGACGGGGTGTTGCTGAGCGGTGACCTCGTGGTACCGCGCCGCCCGCTCGGCGTCGTTCTCTTCGCACACGGAAGCGGCAGTAGCCGGCTCAGCCCGCGCAACCGCTTCGTAGCGGAGACGCTGCACAGTGCGGCGATCGGCACGCTGCTCCTGGATCTCCTGACGCCGGGCGAGGAGGCCGATCGCGCGAACGTGTTCGACATCCGCCTGCTCGGCAGCCGGCTCGTCCGGGTCGCGCGGTGGCTCGCGGGTCAGCCGGAGGCAGGAGCTCTGCGGCAGTGCCTGTTCGGGGCCAGCACCGGGGCCGCGGCGGCGCTGTATGCGGCCGCTGAGCTGGGGGAGGAGGTCGCGGCAGTCGTCTCGCGGGGCGGACGGCCGGATCTTGCGGCGCCGTGGCTTGCCTCAGTCCGCTCTCCCACGCTCCTGATCGTCGGAGGGCGGGATCCGGCGGTGCTCGAGCTGAACCAGGAGGCGCTCGCTCCGATCCCCGCGGAGAAGCGGCTGGTCGTCGTCCCCGGCGCCGGTCACCTGTTCGAGGAACGGGGGGCTCTGGAGCAGGTTGCGCTCCTGGCCCGGGACTGGATGCTCGACCACCTCGTGAACGGGCAGGCCGGGACGGAGCGCTCGTGAGCGCGGGCCGGCCCGCGAAAACGGCCCGACCACACCGGCTGTCACGGCGCACGACGACGAGCCTGATGCTCTTCGCGGGCCGCTCGAACCCAGCTCTCGCCCAGCTGATCGCCGACAGTCTCGGCATCGGGCTCGGCGCGGTACGGCTCGAGTCCTTCGGCAACGGCGAGGTCTACTGCCGCTACGAGGAATCCGTGCGCGGCGCCGACGTCTTCATCGTGCAGTCCGGCTCGCCGCCCGTGAACGACCACGTGCTCGAGTTGCTCGTGATGATCAACGCCGCGCGCCTCGCCTCCGCGCACCGGATCACGGCGGTGATGCCGTTGTACCCGTACGCGCGGCAGGACAAGAAGTCCGCTGCGCGAGAGCCGATCAGCGCGCGTCTCCTCGCCGACCTGCTCGAGCAAGCAGGCGCCGACCGCGTGCTCACGATGGACCTGCACGCCGGCCAGATCGTCGGGTTCTTCGGACGGCCGGTCGACCACATGACGGCTCTGCCGCTGTTCGCGCGCCACTACCGGGGCCGGAAGCTTCACGGCAGCGGGGTCACGGTCGTGTCGCCGGATCTCGGGCGCGTCAAGGCGGCGCGGAGGTTCGCGCGCATGCTCGATGCGGGCTTTGCGATCGTGACGAAGGTACGGCCGGAGCACGAGCGTGCCGTTGCCGCGGAGGTGATCGGCGACGTGCGGGGCAAGCGGGTGATCCTGAGCGACGACATGATCGTCTCGGGACGGACCCTCGCCGCCGCCGCGGCGGCGCTGCGCGCGGCGGGGGCGGCCGACCTGCGCGCCTTCGCCACCCACGCTCTCTTCACGCCGGAGGCGATCACGATCCTCGGCGAGTCGCAAATCGAGGAGATCGCGGTGACCGACACGGTCGCGCTCCTGCCGGCCGCGCTCGCCCCGCCGGTGACGGTCGTGAGCGTCGCGGACCTGCTCGCGGACACGATTCGCGCGGTGTTCGAGAACAGCTCGGTGTCGGCGATCTTCCTCGG
>DAIOGR010000440.1:0-2070 GCA_036745155.1 Gaiella sp. | reverse complement strand
CTCCTCGTCGCGGTGGATCCATTTCGGGTCGCTCGGGGCGAGCACGTGCGTCTCGATCCCGAGCGCGGGCAGGTGGGTGGCGAACTTGAGCGGCCGCTGCACGCCGCCGCCGCCCGCCGGCGGGAAGTACATGGCGATGATCAGAGCGTTCAAGGGGAGCACACGATAGTGAAGCGAACCGAGAGCGCATCCCGGCTACCATCCTCTCTCCCGTCATGCGAGACCTCGGCTCCCATTCGTCGCAACCCGGGAGGGTCGCGTGAGCACGCCCGGCGCAGGCTTCACCGTCTGGCTGACCGGCCTGCCGAGCGCCGGCAAGACGACGGTCGCCGGGCTGCTGACGGCGGAGCTGGAGCGCCGCGGCCTGGTCGTCGAGTCACTCGACGGCGACGTCGTGCGCACGCACCTGTCGAAGGATCTCGGCTACTCGCGCGCCGATCGGGACACGAACATCGCCCGCCTGGGCTGGGTGGCGTCGCGGCTCGTGCGCCACGGCGCCACGGTCGTGGTGGCGGCGATCTCGCCGTACCGGGAGGCGCGCGCCCAGGCGCGGGCGCTCGTCGAGGAGCACGGGACGTTCGTCGAGGTGTGGGTGAACGCACCGGCCGCGGAGTGCGCCGAGCGCGATGTGAAGGGGCTGTACGCGAAGGCAGCTGCCGGCGAGATCACCGGGATGACGGGGGTGGACGATCCGTACGAGCCGCCGCAGGCGGCGGAGGTCGTCCTGGACACGGTCGCGCTGGAGCCCCACGAGAGCTGCGCGCTCGTCGTGGCCTACCTGGAGCGGATCGGAGCCGTTTCGGCGGCGGGAGCCGTGTCGTAGACGGACCGCGCCGAGCCCTGCAGGACGTGTCGATGTACGGCCGCAGCGCCGTCCGCGTGCTGAGGCAACGCCGCCGGGCGGGTCTCGAGGAGCGCGTCGTGTTCGTGATCGGCTCGCCGCGCTCGGGCACGACGTTCCTCGGCGAGTCGCTCGGGGCCCAGCCCGGGTTCGTCGACCTGAGCGAGGTGACGCCGCTGAAGGCCGCCCTCCCCCACCTCGCAGGGGCGAGCGAGGACGAGGCGGCCCGGCGCATCCGGCACATCGTGGAGTGGGTGCGCCGCCTCGCGCTCGCGCGACGCGTGCGGGCGGTGGAGCAGACGCCGGAGATGAGCTTCTTCGTCTCGGCGGCCCTCCAGGCGTATCCCCAAGCCCGTGCGGTGCACATCGTCCGTGACGGCCGCGACGTGGTCAGCTCGCTGCTCGAGCGAGGCTGGCTGAAAGACGCGCGGGAGGAGGCGGACGACGCGGGGCTCCGCTACGGGTCGCATGCGCGCTTCTGGGTCGAGCCGGAGCGCGCAGAGGAGTTCCTGGGCGCAAGCGAGGCGACACGCGCGGCGTGGGCGTGGCGGCGCTACGTGACGGCCGCACTCCGCTCGACGGAGCGGACGCTCGAGATCCGCTATGAAAGCCTCGTCGCCGACCCGACCGGCACCGCGGCGGCCCTGGCCGTGCATCTCGGCAGCGACTCGGCGCCTCTGGCGGAGGCGCTGTCGCTCGTGCACGGACGGTCCCTCGGCCGCTGGCGCGAGGCGCTCTCGTCCGAGCAGCTGGCGGACGTCGAGCGCGAGGCGGGGCCGCTCCTGCGCGAGCTCGGCTACGCGAAGACCTGATCCGAAACCGCGCCGCGGGCACGCGTCGCCAGCGGGCTCGTTTAGAATCGCCGCAATGCGTTTCCGTAAGGACGCGAAGGTCGACCTGATCTCCAGAGTGCCGCTTCTTGCCGGTTGCTCGAAGAAGGAGCTCGGCATGATCGCGAACCTCGCCGACCTGATCGAACGTCCCGAAGGCAAGACGCTGATCAGAGAGGGCGAGTTCGGTAGCGAGTTCTTCGTTCTCGTGGACGGCACCGTACGGGTATCCCGAGGCGGGCGGAAGCTTCGCGACCTCGCGGCTGGCGACTGGGTGGGTGAGATTGCGCTCATCGCAAACGTTCCGCGCACCGCCACCGTGATCACGACGTCGCCGCTACGAGCGCTCGTGCTGACACGCGGGGGATTCGCAGAGCTGATCGACGACGTGCCTTCGAT
>DAIOGR010000439.1:0-2071 GCA_036745155.1 Gaiella sp. | reverse complement strand
GCTTGTCAGGCACGACGATCGTCTTGCGGATCTCGTGGCCGCCCACGTGCGCCTGTACGCGCTCCGAGGCGAGCGCCTGCTCGAGCAGGGCGTCCTCGGGCGTGCCCGGCGCCACGTGCAGCCGCTCGCGCACTTTGCCGTTCACCTGCACCACAACCTCGACCAGGTCCTCGACGAGCAGCGCGTCGTCCGCGACGGGCCACGGCTGCTCCCAGAGGCGCTCGTGCCCGAGCCGCGACCACAGCTCCTCTGCCACGTGCGGCGCGTACGGCTGCACGAGCGTCACGACGGTCTCGGTGGCGAACCGCACCTCGCCCGCGCGCTCCGGGTCGTCCTTCACACGGTAGATCTCGTTGACGAGCTCGAACAGTGCCGCGACCGGCGTGTGGAACTGGAACCGGCGCAGGATGTCGTCGGAGACGCGGTCGATCGCGCGATGCGCCGCGCGGATCAGCTCCCCGTCGTCGGGCACAGTGACAGGCCCGCGCCCGGCGACCTCCAGCGCGAGCCGCCACACGCGGTCGAGCAGCCGCGCCGTCCCATCGATCCCCTCGTCCTGCCACTCCTTGTCGGCCTCCGCCGGGCCCATGAAGAGGATGTAGAGGCGCAGCGCATCCGCGCCATAGCGCGCGATCGCCTGGTCGGGCGAGACGACATTCCCCTTCGTCTTCGACATCTTCGCGCCGAAGCGATAGATCATCCCCTGCGTGAAGAGCCGCGCGAACGGCTCGCGCACCCCGATCAGCCCCAGGTCGTTCAGCACCTTGGTGAAGAAGCGGGCGTACAGGAGGTGAAGGATCGCGTGCTCGATGCCGCCGATGTACTGGCGCACCGGCATCCAGTAGTCCGCCATCGCGCGGTCGAACGCCGCCTGGTCGTTGGTCGCGTCGGTGTAGCGCAGGAAGTACCAGGACGAGTCGACGAAGGTGTCCATCGTGTCCGTCTCGCGCACCGCCGGCCCGCCGCACAACGGACAGGTCGTGTGTAGCCAGTCGACGGCCAGCGCGAGCGGCGAGACGCCCTTCGGTTTGTAGTCCTCGACCTCGGGCAAGTGCACGGGCAGTTGGTCGTCCGGCACGGGGACGATCCCGCAGCTCTCGCAGTGCACGACAGGGATCGGGCAACCCCAGTACCGCTGCCGAGACAGCAGCCAGTCGCGCAGCCGGTAGCCGATCGTCGCCTCGCCCCTCCCCGTCTCGGCGAGCCAGGCGATGATCGCCTGCAACGCCTCGGGCGTAGGCAGGCCCGAGAACTGCGCCGAAGCGACGGCCCGGGCGGCATCGGTCTTGTCCGTCCACGGCAGCTCGACCTCCGCGCCGTCGGCCGGCTCGACCACCTGGCGGATTTCGAGCCCGAACTTCTCGGCGAACGAGAAGTCGCGCTCGTCGTGGGCGGGCACGGCCATGATCGCGCCCGTCCCGTACTCCATCAGCACGTAGTCGGCGACCCAGATCGGGATGCGCTCGTCGTTCACGGGGTTGATCACGTAGCGCCCCGTGAAGACGCCGTCCTTCTCCTTCGTCTCGCGCTCGACGGTCGACTCCCCCGCCGTCCTCAGCACGTAGGCGAGTACCGCCTCTTCCTGCTCCGTGTCGGCGACGAGAGCCGGCACGAGCGGATGCTCGGGCGCCATCACGAAGAACGTCGCGCCGAACAGCGTGTCCGGACGCGTCGTGAACACGGGCAGCTCCTCACCCGAGCCCTCGACGGTGAACACCACGCGCGCGCCCTCAGAGCGGCCGATCCAGTTCCGCTGCATGGTCAGCACACGCTCGGGCCACGACTCGAGCAGCGCCATCTCGTCGAGCAGCTGGTCGGCGTAGTCGGTGATCTTGAAGAACCACTGCGTGAGGCTGCGCGACTCGACCTCGGCGCCGCAACGCTCGCAGTGGCCGTCGATCACCTGCTCGTTCGCGAGCACCGTCTGGTCGTTGGGGCACCACTTGACCGGCGCCTCCTTGCGGTACGCGAGGCCCTTCTCGAAGAACCGCAGGAACAGCCACTGCGTCCAGCGGTAGTACTCCGGCTCGCAGGTCGAGACCTCGCGCGACCAGTCGATCGCCCAGCCCAT
>DAIOGR010000438.1:0-2072 GCA_036745155.1 Gaiella sp. | reverse complement strand
CTACGCGTCGGCGATCGGCCGGCCCACGACGAGCGCCTCCCGTAGCTCCGGGTCAAGGTCGCGGAAGCTGGCGTCGGGGAGCACGCCGAGCCCGTCGAGCGTCTTCGAGAAGAAGCAGCGAGCGGCGGCGGCGAGGACGACGTCCATGATCTCCGTCTGCGAGAGGCCGAGGTCGCGGAGCCGCTGCAGGTCGGCGTCGGTGATCGACGTCGCGTCGTCGACGACCCGTTCGGCCAGGTCCATGACGGCGACGTCGACCTCGTCGAGGCCGGCGGCGCGGTGATCGCGTGCGATCTCGAGCACGGGCTCGTCGAAGCGCTCCTGCAGGAGCGTTCCGTGCACGAGGCAGCAGTAGCTCGAGTGGAGCCTTCGCGCCGCGGCGAGGGTCGCGAGCTCGTACCGACGCAGATCCATCCCGGCCTTGATCGCGGTGCTCAGCTGAGCCCAGGCGGCGAGCACCTCCGGCCGCTCGGCGAACGCACGCTCGTAGTTCGTGGTCATCCGGGGATTGTGCAAGCGAACGGGATCTGTGTCCATCGCCGTCCTACCGTTGCCCCCTCCTCCCGCAGCGGCTGACCGTTTCGGCGCGAAATGCCTGCACCTGGGGACTGCCGGCGTCCCTCGATCGAGGGACGAACACCGTGTAAGGATCGTGTTTCGGCAGAGGTTTCGGCCCGCCGGCGCCGCTACCGTGGCCGCGTCACTGCGATGCGACGGGCGCCTGATCGCGCTCGGTCCGCGCTCCGGTCACCCTCATGGCTCTCTCCGTACGCATCTGCCTGCTCGTCCTCTCCCTGGTGCTCGTGCCCCCGGCGGCCGTGGCCGCGACCCCCGCTTCGCTCGCGACCGTGGCGAGCCCGGCGCGCCTCCCCGGGTCGGTGCCGCTGACGGCCGGCCGAGCGACGAGGCCCGAGCCGGTTTCGCTCGGTCAGCGGGCGGTGCGCCTGGCGGCCCGGGAGCTGGGCGCGCCGTATCGCTACGGCGGCAGCTCGCCGAGCGGGTTCGACTGCTCGGGGCTCGTCACCTACGTCTACGGGCAGCTCGGCATCCAGCTCCCACATAACGCCGCCGCACAGTACGCGTACGGCCGCGCCGTCGACCTTAGCCACCTCGAGCCCGGCGACCTCGTCTTCTTCCACGGCCTCGGCCATGTCGGCCTCTACATCGGCCGCGGCCGGATCATCCACGCCCCGCAAACCGGAGAGCGGGTCGAGATCCAGAGCCTTGCCTCACGCGAGGGCAGCATCGAGGGGGCCCGGCGCCTCGTCTAGACGGAGGTCGAGTCGATCTCCCCGCCCTCGTCGAGGATGGATGCGAGCTGAGAGCGGGCTGCCTCCAGCTCGATCGCCCGGCCGGCCTCGATCTCGCGCCGCAGGTCGAGCAACAGCCCCGCCACCTCCGGGCGACCGTCGAGCTCCATCTCGATCCGGGCAAGCGCGCAGCCGTTCTCCCAGAAGGCGCACTCCTGGCCCGGGCAGCGCTCCGCGTGCCCTTCCGCGATCAGCTCGATCGTGCACAGCTGCCGGTGCAGCCTCTCGTCTCCCGGGTGCATGGCCTGATCGTGGTGCCGAAGCCGGCCACTGCCATCGGTCGCCGCTCGGATCACTGCTGCGGGAAGGTACGGAAACGGAGGCGGGCCGCGTGCCCCGCGTCCAGGCGCGCTGCGCCGCTCGTGCCGAGTAGGCTTTCCGCCCGATGGGCCGCGAGTACCCCACCCTGCTCGACCTCGTCGGCTCCACGCCGATCGTCCGGCTCGACCGCTTCGGCCGGGACGTCCGGCCGACACTGATCGCGAAGCTCGAGTTCCTCAACCCCGGTGGCTCGAACAAGGACCGCATCGGGCTCGCGATGATCGAGGCGGCCGAGCATGAGGGCAAGCTCCGGCCCGGAGGCACCATCGTCGAGCCCACCTCGGGCAACACCGGTGTCGGGCTCGCGATCGCCGCCGCAGCCAAGGGCTACCGCTGCATCTTCGTGATGCCCGACAAGATGAGCCAGGAGAAGATCTCCACGCTGCGCGCCTACGGCGCCGAGGTCGTGATCACGCCGACCGCGGTCGAGCACGACTCGCC
>DAIOGR010000437.1:0-2085 GCA_036745155.1 Gaiella sp. | reverse complement strand
AGTAGACGTCGTACCCGAGCCGGTCGGCGTTGTCGATCTGCTCGAGCACCTCCGCGTAGATCTGCTGCGGCGTCTTGCCCGGGTGATGCTGAATCTCCGAATACAGGCTGAACCGCATACTGCGCTCACTCCTCCCCGTAACATGTCAAGGCGAGCAGCGAGTATCCCACCCCGGTGACATGACAGTCAACTGGCGGGGAGTGCGCGCACGATTGCACGGAGCTCGTCGCCCGTCACCAGCCGCCCCTCGTCGATCCCTCGCTGCTTGACTGCGGCGAGCACCTCCGCGCGCCGCGCCTCGGGAAGGTCGAGGCCGAGCTCCTCCGCTTTGATCCGGATCGAGTCGAGGCCGCTCTTCTTGCCGAGCACGATGCCGCGCGTGGCCCCGACGAGCTCGGACGCGTAGGGCTCGATCGCGGGCGGGTCGTGGAACTGGGCTGCCACCGCGCCCGACTCGCGCGTGAAGAGCGCGTCGCCGGTGACGGCCTTCCACGACGGCAGCGGCGTGCCGGCGCGCTCCTGCACGAGCCGGGAGAGGATACGCGCCTGCGTGAGGTCGAGGCGGGTGGGAATGCCGTAGAGCGCCTCGAGCGCCAGCGCCACCTCGATCAGGTCGGCGTTCCCCGCCCGCTCCCCCATGCCGTTGATCGTTCCCTGCACCCAGGTGGCGCCGGCCTGCACGGCCGCGATCGCGGCAGCGGTGCCGAGGCCGAAGTCGTCGTGGCCGTGCCAGTGCACGGGGATCTCGCCGCCCAGCCAGTCGACGGTCTGGCCGACGAGGAACGCAGCAGCCTCGGGGGTGGCGACGCCGACCGTGTCGACGACGACGACCTCCTGCGCACCGGCCTCCACAGCGGTCTCGTAGGCGCGGCGGTAGAAGTCGAGGTCGGCCCGGGACGAGTCGACGCCGAAGAAGGCCACCCTGATGCCGGCGCCCGTCGCGAACGAGACGGCGCTGCGAATCCGGTCGAGCATCTTGTCGTGCGAGACGCCGAGCGCGGCGAGCTTGGCGTCCGAGATCGGGCTCTCGATCACCGAGGCGGGCACGCCGAGCTCGACGAGGGCCTCGACATCGGCCTGCACGGCGCGGGAGAAGCCCCATACCTCCGCTTTCAGGCCGGCGGCGGAGACGAGCTCGACGGCGCGCCAGTCGTCGGCCGAGACGCGGGGGAAGCCGGCTTCGATGCGGTCGATGCCGGCGGCGTCGAGCGCTACGGCGATCTCGAGCTTGTCCTCCGGTGAGAGGACGACGCCGACGGACTGCTCGCCGTCGCGGAGCGTCGTGTCGTAGAGGCCGACCGTCCGGTGAGGCTGCGGCTCGAGCGCCTGCTCGTTGAGGCTTCCGGTCCAGACCTTCGTGCGATCGAGCGTCATCGCCCCTCCTTGTAACACAGTGTCACTTGAGCGGCAGCGCTGCCCTCCGGGGCGAGGCCCGGCTCAGGCACGTGCGGGAACGATGCCGTCGGGGAACGAGGAGAGCTTCTCGGCGCCGTCTGCGGTGATCACGAAGTTGTCCTCGACCCGCAGCCCGCCGCCGGCTTCCATATAGCATCCTGGTTCGATTGCAAGCACCATGCCCTCGCGCACCTCGCCGCCGCCGGCCTGGTGCGCGTACGGTGGCTCGTGGGCGCGGGCGCCGACGCCGTGGCAGACGGGGTGGGACGGCTGCCCGGGGAACCCCATCGCGGCGATGCCCGCCCGGACGCGCCGGTCGAGCTCGGCGAGGCTCGCGCCAGGCACGCAGAACGCCAGTGCATCGTCGTAGACGCCCAGCAAACCCTCTTCCAGCTCCCGGTAGCGGTCGGTGAGGTCGCCGACGACGAGGTTCTTCGTGTGGTCGCACCAGTAGCCGTCGGCGCACACCCAGATCTCGAACAGGGTCGGCTCCCCCTCGACGACGGGGCGGGCAGCGGTGGCGGTGAACGTCCTGATGCCCGGGCCCGACCAGACGAGCGCGAAGCCGTAGGCGAGCTCGACCCTGCCGCCCCAGCCGGTGCCCTCGCCGTGCACGAACCCGAGCCACTCGGCGGCGGCCTGCGCCTCCGTCATCCCCGGCCTGATCACGCCCTGGACGTGCTCCATCGC
>DAIOGR010000436.1:0-2085 GCA_036745155.1 Gaiella sp. | reverse complement strand
GTCGAGAACATCGTGGCCGTGCAGCTCGCTCGCAAGGGGCAGAACGACCTCGCCATCTCCGTGGTGAAGAACTCGGTGGCACAGATTGCGTGCTTCCTGTTCCCGGTGCTCGTGCTCGTGTCGCTCCTGTTCGCCGAGCAGCTGACCTTCGTGATCAACCCGGTCTTCCTCGGCGCGCTCGCGCTCACCGCGCTCGCGCTCTGGCAGATCACCGGCGACGGCGAGGCGGTGCTGTTCGAGGGATTGGCGCTCGTGGCGCTCTACGTCGTCCTCGCCACCCTCGTCTGGTTCGAATGAGCGTCACGCCAGCCCGACGAGGCGCCGGAGGGCGTCGACCTCGTCGAGGGTGAGCTCCCGCCACTCGCCCACCGGCAGCCCGTTCGCGTCGAGCCCGGCGTAGCCCGTGCGGCGGAGCCGTCGCACCGGGTGGCCGGCGGACTCGCACATGCGGCGCACCTGCCGGTTGCGGCCCTCGTGCAGCACGAGCTCGAGCCGCGAGCGGCCGAGGCGGCGCACCCGCGCCGGGGCGGTGAGCCCGTCGTCCAGCTTGATCCCCGCGGCCAGCCGCTCGATCGTCTCGTCGGACGGGTTTCCCTCCACGTCGGCAACGTAGGTCTTCTCGACCCCGTAGCGGGGGTGTGCGAGCCGGTGGGCCAGGTCACCGTCGTTCGTCAGCAGCAGCACCCCGCTCGTGTCGATGTCGAGGCGCCCGACGGGCACGACCCGAGCCTCGTGCCCGACGAGGTCGACGACCGTCGGCCGCCCCTGCGGGTCGCTTGCGGTCGTGACGACGCCCAGGGGCTTGTGCAGGAGCACGTGGGCAAGGCTCTGCTTGCCGACCTCGGTGCCGTCGACCTCGACGACGTCGCTTGCGAGCACGAAGGTGTTGAGCTCGCCCGTGGCGCCGTTGACACGGACGCGCCCCGCCTTGATCAGCTCGTCGGCTCCCCGGCGCGACGCGACGCCGGCGCGGGCGAGATAGCGGTTCAGTCGCACCGAGGGATTGTCGCTACTCTGCCGCGCGGTGCGCGACTACGCCGACCTGACCACAAGGCTCGCCGACCTGATCGTCGGCTTCGGGGCGAACGTCCAGCCCGGCCAGCTCGTCGGCATCACCACGTACGTCGGCAAGGAGGAGCTGACCAGGGAGATCGCCCGCGCCGCCTATGCGCGGGGCGCACGCTACGTCGACGTGCTCTACGCCGACCAGTGGGTGAAGCGGGAGCGACTGCTGGCGGCGGCGGACGAGACGCTCGACTACATCCCACCGTGGATGCGCGACCGGATGCGCTACTTCTCCGACGAGCACGCGGCCAGGATCGCGTTGAGCGGCCCGCAGGCGCCGCACGCTCTGGACGGCATCGCGGCCGAGCGCGCCGGCCGTGACCTGCTGCCGTACCTGCCCGAGACGGGGAAGATCGTGAACCTGCGTACGACGAACTGGTGCGTGGCGCCGGCGCCCACCCCCGACTGGGCGGAAGCCGTGTACCCCGGCCTGACGAGCGACGAGGCGCTCGACCGGCTGTGGCAGGCGATCGCTCACATCTGCCGGCTCGAGGCAGACGACCCCGAGGAGGCGTGGCGCGAGCGCATGAGGGTCCTGAAGCAGTGCGCGGCCAGGCTGACGGAGCGTCGCTTCGACGCGATTCGCCTGCACGGGCCCGGCACCGACCTGACGGTGGGCCTGCTGCCGTCGTCCAGGTGGCACGCGGCGGAGTTCACCACCGTCGACGGGCTGGACCACTATCCGAACATTCCGAGCGAGGAGACGTTCACCACACCCGATCCGCTGCGGGTGGACGGC
Source organism: Gaiella sp. (assembly GCA_036745155.1). GTDB lineage: Bacteria > Actinomycetota > Thermoleophilia > Gaiellales > Gaiellaceae > Gaiella. The sequence goes on along the minus strand of DAIOGR010000436.1, from coordinate 281 downwards.
CACGTGACGGCGACGCTGCCGCTCGAGCTGTACGGGTCGATCATCAGCGGCATCCGGGTCGAGTTCGCCGGCGGCCGGGCGGTGAAGATCGACGCCGACGAGAACGCCGACGCGCTCCGGTCGGCGTGCGCGAAGGACGACGGTGGCACCCGCCTCGGCGAGCTCGCCCTCGTCGACGCCGGCGGCCGTATCGGCCCGCTCGAGACCGTCTTCTTCGACACCCTGATCGACGAGAACGCAGCGAGCCACATCGCACTCGGCTCCGGGTACACCCTCACGGT
>DAIOGR010000435.1:0-2095 GCA_036745155.1 Gaiella sp. | reverse complement strand
GATGCGGTGCCCGGTCGGCTGTATCCGTTGGTCGCGACGCTGCTCGAGCTGGCGCACCGGGGTCACCGCGTCGCGGTGCGCTGCGGGATCGACGACGTCGAGCGTTTACGCTCGCTCGGCCTCGACACGAGCCCCCTGAGGCGCGAGATCGAGCGGTTCGAGCCCGACGACTGGCGGGCGCGGACGCGCTTTGGCGCCCTCAGCTCGGGTCTCGGCCAGTTCGGTGAGCGGGCGCGCTTCCAGCTGCTCGACCTCGAGCAGGCGATCGAGGCCGAGCAACCTGACGTCCTCTTCGTCGATGAGGGCGCCTGGGGCGCAGCCGCGGCGGCCGAACACTCCGGACTTCCCTGGGTGTTCTCGATCGTCTCGCCGGTGCCGCTGCCTTCACGCGACGCGCCACCGTTCGGGCTCGGCCTCACTCCCCGCCGCGACCGCCTCGGGCGCCTGCGCGACCGGCTGGCGAAGCCGCTCACGCTCGGGACGCTCGAGCGCGTGATCGCCTCGCACATGAACCCGCTCCGAACCGAGCTCGGCCTGCCTCCGGTGGCCACGATCAGCGACGTCTACCTGGCCGCCTCGGTCGTGCTCGCCTACACGGCGGAGCCGTTCGAGTACCCGCGCTCCGACTGGCCGGCCAAGCTCAAGCTCGTCGGCCCGGGCCTCTGGGAGCCGCCGGCCGATCCGCCCGGCTGGCTCGACGAGCTCCGGCAGCCGCTCGTGCTCGTCACCTGCTCAACGCTGTTCCAGAACGACCGCCGCCTGGCCGAAGTCGCGTGCGACGCTCTTGCGGGTGCGCCCTACGAGGTGGTCGTCACGACCGCCGACGTCGACCCCGCCGGTCTACCGACCGCGGCGAACGTGCGCATCGAGCGCTTCCTCCCACACGCACCGCTGCTCGAGCGCGCCGCCTGCGTCGTCTGCCATGCCGGCATGGGCATCACCCAGAAGTCGCTCGCCCACGGGGTCCCCGTCGTCGCCGTCCCGTTCGGCCGCGACCAACCGGAAGTCGCCCGACGGGTCGAGGTCGCGGGCGCCGGAATCCGGCTCCCCGCACGGAAGCTCAGGGCCGAACCGCTCCGAGAAGCCGTGCGCCATGCGATCGAACTGCGCCCCGGCGCGGAGCGCATTGCCGCCGCCTTCGCCGCGGCCGGCGGTGCCGTGGCAGCCGCGGACGAGCTCGAAAGGCTGACCCTCGACCGGGCGCCCGCGACGGCAGAGGCGGCCGCACACGGGCGCCAGTTGCAGCAGCCCTCGACCGAGGTGCCGCAGTCGAGAACACTCACAAGAAGGAGCATCCGATGACAGCAATCAAGGAAGCCGCAGCGGCATTCCTCAGCCACAAGCGAGTCGCCGTCACCGGCGTCTCCCGGACGCCGGGCAACCACGGCAGCAACGTCGTCTACAAGCGCCTGCGCGAGCGAGGCTACGACGTCTTCGCCGTCAACCCGAACGCCGACCACGTAGAAGACGACCTCGCCTACCACGACCTACGCTCGATCCCCGGCGGTGTCGAAGCGGTCGTGATCGGAACACGACCCGAGACCGCCGACCAGACAATGCGCGAGTGCGCCGAGCTCGGAATCAAGCACGTCTGGATGCACCGCGGGCCCGGCGCCGGCAGCGTCTCCGAGACCGCAACAGCGTACGGCCGCGAGCACGGCATCACCGTGATCGACGGCGGCTGCCCGTGCATGTTCGGACCGACCGCCGACCTCGGACACAAGACGATGCGCTTCATGTTCACGCTCACCGGCAACGTCCCCAAACGCGTTTGAACCGCGTCTCACGCCCATGACGATGCTCTCGACGCCGTCGTCGGGCTGATACCACCCGGCGAGGGTGGCGGCGTGGACGCGTTGGTGGACGGCCGTGACCGAGCAGCCGAGTTGGCTGGCGATCTTGCGCAGCTCTAGCCGGGCTCGATGGGAGCGATCACGGGTAGGTGGAACGAAGAAGACCTGACCCTGGCCTTTCGCCCAGACGCCGCATCCGGGAATGGCGTATCCCGCAAATGGGGATTGGGACACGGGCTCGGGCAGAGGGAGTCAGGGCCAGCACGCTGGCAGACTGTCGATGACGTGCTCGGCGGAATCCT
>DAIOGR010000434.1:0-2095 GCA_036745155.1 Gaiella sp. | reverse complement strand
ACGATGCACTCGATCCTCTACGCGATGTCGCAGTTCGACGCGAAGGCCTACGTCGTCGGCCCGCCGGACATGTCGCTCTTGCCGGAGTTCAAGGCGGAGCTCGACGAGCTGAGCGTGCGCTACGAGGAGGCTCCGTCGGTGGCGGACGTGATCCACGACTGCGACGTCATCTACATGGAGCCCGTCGTCCAGCCCGACTACACGAAGTCCCGCGACGAGCGTGGCGAGAGCGTCGGCATGACACCGGAGGCGTATCGGGTCACACGCGAGCTGCTGCGGGACAAGGCAAAGCCGGAGTCGATCGTGCTGCACAGCCTGCCCCGCATGGACGAGCTGCCGGAGGACGTCGACGGCACGCGACACGCCAGGTACTGGTCGGAGGCCTTCAACGGCGTCGTGATGAGGATGGCGCTCATCTCGCTCGTCCTCGGCGCCATGGAATAGGCGGAAGGAGGCGGAAGCCATGGAGTTCACGCTCAACGGGAAAGCGGTGTCGGCAGAGCCGGGCGAGGGCACGAGCCTGCTCGAGCTTCTGCGAGAGGAGCTCGGCGTGCGGTCCGTGAAGGACGGCTGCGCGCCGGAAGGCTCCTGTGGCGCCTGCACGGTGATCGTCGACGGCAGGGCGGTCGTCTCCTGCGCGCAGAAGGCGGCACGGTTCGAGGGCAAGCACGTCGTCACCCACGAGGGCCTCACGGAAGAGGAGCGGCGGCTCTGGAGCGAGTGCTTCGTCGCCGCGGGAGCATCGCAGTGCGGTTACTGCTCGCCCGGGATCGTGATGAAGTCCGAGGCGCTCCTGCACAAGCATCCCGAGCCGTCGCGCGAGGAGATCGCCCACGCGCTGCTCGGGAACCTCTGCCGCTGCACCGGCTACGTGAAGGTGATCGACGCGATCGAGCTCGCCGCCGCAGCCCGGCGCGGGGAGCGTCTCCCCGAGCCCGACCGCAGCGGGCGCGTCGGCTCACGCACGGCCCGCTACCGCGGCACGGAGCTCGCCCTCGGGGACAACGTCTTCGTGGGTGACATGACGGCGCCCGGCATGCTCCACGGGGCGCTGCGGTTCTCCGACCATCCGCGGGCACGGATCCTCCGCATCGATACGTCCCGCGCTCTCGCCGAGCCGGGCGTGGTGGCGGTCGTCACCGCCGTCGACGTCCCCGGCGACCGCGTGCAGGGCTCGATCACGCGCGACTGGCGCCAGCTCGTCGCCGCAGGGGAGATCACCGCGTGCGTCGGCGACGTCGTCGCGGCGGTCGCGGCCGAGACCCGCCGGGCCGCCCGCGCGGCTGCAGCTCTCGTGGACGTCGAGTACGAGGTGCTCGAGCCCGTGCGCGACCCGTCCGAGGCGCTCGCCCCCGGCGCGCCGGAGCTGCACGAGGGCGGGAACGTGCTGTCCGTCTCGCGGGTGCAGCGCGGCGACGCCGACGCTGCTCTCGCCGGCGCGGCCCACGTCGTCACCGAGACGTTCCGGACCCAGTTCATCGAGCATGCGTTCCTCGAGCCCGAGTCGGCGCTGGCCGTGCCCGACGGAGACGGCCCGCTGGACGTGTACTCGCAGGGTCAGGGTGTCTGGGACGATCGCCGCCAGATCGCGTCGTTCCTCGGGCTTCCCGAGGATCGCGTGCGCGTGACGCAGGTCTCGACCGGAGGCGCGTTCGGGGCCAAGGAGGATCTCAACGTCCAGAGCCATGCCGCTCTGCTCGCGACCCGCACAGGTCGGCCGGTGCTCGTGACGCTCTCCCGCAAGGAGAGCCTGCGCTTCCACTCGAAGCGTCATGCGATGTGGCTCGAGTACACCGTCGGCTGCGACGCGGACGGCCACCTGCTCGCGGTGCGGGCCCGCATCGTCGGTGACACCGGCGCGTACGCGAGCGTCGGCGACAAGGTGCTCGAGCGGGCAGCCGGCCACGCGTGCGGCGCGTACAAGGTGCCGAACGTGGACGTGGAGGGCACGGCCGTCTACACGAACAACCCGCCCTGCGGCGCGATGCGCGGGTTCGGGGTCAACCAGTCCAACTTCGCGATCGAGGGCGTGCTCGACATGCTCGCCGAGCAGGTCGGCATCGACGGCTGGGAGATCCGCTGGCGCAACGCGCTC
>DAIOGR010000433.1:0-2112 GCA_036745155.1 Gaiella sp. | reverse complement strand
CCGTCGTGAGCGCGTCGTACGAGCACCACGGCGGCTTCCGCCTGAAGACGGTCACTGCCTAGTGCGGCGTCTCACAACGTTCGACTGGGATCGTACGTTGTGAGACACGGCACTCGATGCTTGTTGCACGCTGGCCAGCTGCTGCGCAGCTGGCCAGCGTGATCCTGAAGGGGCGCGCTTCGCGCGCCTGTTTCGGGTCGAACATCTCGAGATGGCGCACTAGCGAAGCTCGAACGCCTCGGGCACGCGCCCTTCGAGCACCTCGCCCACTGCCCGCAGCGCTCGTGCCGGATACCCGTCGCGCGCGGCTCCGGCGAAGTCGTCGACCGCCACGGCAACCGGCCGGTCCGCTGTGTCGCCACGCGAGAGCGCGACGCCGCGCGCCGTCGCGGCACGGCCCTCGAAGAGCGCCAGCGCGTCGTCCAACGGAAGGCGGATCAGCCCGTCGACCTCGTCCGGGTGGAGGCGGTACGCCTCGAGCGGAAGATCGGAGCGCAGTCCGAACACCTCCTGCACCTCGTTGTCGGGGAGCGTCGTGCCGCGGGCGAAGCGTCGGCCGAGCCGAACGAGGCTTCCGGCCGGCACGGCCAGACCGATTTCCTCCTCCGCCTCACGGGCCGTGTCGGCGAGCGTCTCGCCCGAGCGAACATGGCCTCCGACGGCCACGTCCAGGGCTCCGGGCCACGTGTCCTTCGTGGCCGACCGGCGCTGGAAGAGGACGAAGGCGCACCCCCGCTCGTCCAGGCCGCCCACCCAGATGTGGAGGGCCGTATGCCAGTCGCCGTCACGGTGCACCTCGCCGCGCCGCTTGCTGCGGCCGGTCGGCAGCCCCTCGGCGTCGAGGACGTCGAACTGCTCGTCCTGCGGGTCTGTGGTGCCGGGCGTGCGGCTCAGAAGCGCTCGAGCACGCCGTGGAGCGCGCCCTCGGCCACGAGCTGCTCCTTGAGCTCGCGACGGCCGGGCTGCACCTCGCGGCGGACGATGCCGTCCTCGTCGAGCCGGTACTGACCCACCCAGTCGAGCCGGGGCGAGTAGACGTGCACCGTGACGGCCGGTGCACCCTCGTCGTGCGTGACCCGGTGGATGTAGCCGGGGCCACCCTGCCGCGTGTCGCCGGGGCGGAGACGGCGGGCGAAATGCTCGCCGCCGTACACCATCTGATCCTCGCGGACTCCCCCGGAGGCGACACACAGGCCGACCCCCGAGATGTAGTGGTCGTGGAAGCCGGTTCCCTGACCGGGCATCCACGACAGGATCCAGGCGTCCATGCGCTCGTCCTCGTACACGAGCTCGTAGCGGCGCTGCTCGGCGTCGACCCGCACGAGCGGCTCCCACAGGTCGGGCTGGTCGGCGATCCCGCGGGCGATCTCCTCGAGCTCGCCGGCCGAGAGGAGGCCGTCGTGGGGCACGAGCCCACCGAGCGAGGCGAGAGCGGGGACGAAGGCCGGTGAGGCACTCATACGGTCAATGGTACTGGAGCGAAGGGCAGGGATGTCGAGTTTTTGTCCATTCGGTGGAATTGCCTCTCACCCGACACTACGCCGGCCGCCGGCGGGTGGTTCAGCCAGGCCGGCTTCCTCACAGGCCCCAGGGGTGATGCGGCGTCTCCGCTTCCTCTCACGAGAGGCGGCGCAAGGCGCGCGTCCAGCGCGCCCGCACGTCGGCGGGCGCGGGCAGCAGGCCCCGGTTCTGCACGAGCCAGGCACCGATCGTCGCCAGGAGCACGCCGATCCCCACCAGCGTCCAAACGTCGGCGAGGTTGAACGCGATCGTGGTGCGATCGCCGGTCAGCACGATCGGGTTGGGCACGCGCATCTCGTTCCAGGAAGCCGACAACGCGTTGCCGAGCAGGCCTCCCGTCAGCACCCCGGCAGCAGGCGGGATCAGCACTGAGGGAATCCGGGTGAGCAGCACGAGACCGGCTGCGAGGGAGAGCGACAGCGCCAGCCAGGCGACCGAGCGCTCGTGGTAGGCCCACGGCTCCGTCGGCTGCACGGTTTTCAGCCAGAGATCGGTGCCGGCGAGCGGCAGAGCGACCGCGAGCACGATTCCCACCCGTCGCATGCGGAGGACGGTACCGCACGGCACATACCCCAGGGTGGGCAGGATGCA
>DAIOGR010000432.1:0-2130 GCA_036745155.1 Gaiella sp. | reverse complement strand
GCACACCACGAACCGTGGGTGTCTCCCCTGCCTTTCCGGGAGACACCCACCTTTGCCAGAACAACCACGCGCTGGCCAGAACAACCGCGCGCTAGGCCGGTAGCACGCTAGAACAGGCTCCCGTCGCCCTTCGGGGCGCCGACGTGGGCTCGCCCGAGCTCGGTGATCACGCGGCCCCGCGGCGTGCGCTGCAGGAAGCCGAGCTGCAGCAGGTAGGGCTCGTAGACGTCCTCGATCGTGTCGGGCTCCTCGCCGAGGGCGACGGCGAGCGTCGAGAGGCCGACAGGCCCGCCGCCGAACTTGTGGACGACGGCGTGCAGCAGCTCACGGTCGGTGCGCTCGAGGCCCTCGTCGTCCACCTCGAGCAGCTCGAGCGCCTCCTCCGCGACGGCGGACGTGATCACCCCTGCGTGCCGCACCTCGGCCACGTCGCGGACGCGCCGCAGGATCCTGTTCGCGATGCGCGGCGTCCCCCGCGAGCGGCGTGCGATCTCCTCGGACGCATCCTCCGCGATCTCGACGCGCAGGATGCCGGCCGAGCGGCGCACGATCGCGCCGAGCTGCCCGGGGTCGTAGTACCCGAGCCGAAAGGTCAGCCCGAAGCGGTCGCGCAGCGGCGTCGTCAAGAGGCCGGTGCGCGTGGTGGCGCCGACGAGGGTGAAGTGCGGGAGATCGAGCGTGAGGGTTCGCGCAGCCGGCCCCTGGCCGAGGACGATGTCGAGCCGGAAGTCCTCGAGCGCCGGGTAGAGGATCTCCTCGGCTGATCGGTTGAGCCGGTGGATCTCGTCGACGAACAGGACGTCTCTCTCCTCGAGGCTCGTCAGGATCGCGGCGATGTCCTTCTTCTCGAGCGCGGGACCCGCCACGGTGCGCAGCCCGACCCCCAGCTCTTCCCTCACGATGCCGGCGAGCGTCGTTTTGCCGAGGCCCGGAGGCCCCACGAGCAGGACGTGGTCGAGCGCCTCGCCGCGCGCCTTGGCCGCGTCGAGCGCGACGGCGAGCTGCTCCTTCGTGCGCTCCTGGCCGACGAAGTCGTCCAGGCGGCGGGGCCGCAGCGACCGCTCGACCTCCTCGTCCTCGGGCGTCAGCACCGGTGCGAGGAACTGGCTCACGCTGCCGCCGCCCCGCGCAGCGCCTGGCGGATCTTCTCCTCGGCCGGCAGGTCCGGATCGAGCGCGGCGAGCGCCCGCTCGGCCTCGACGACCGAGTAGCCGAGCTCGACGAGTGCTTCGCGTGCGACGAGGTGCCCGGAGGTGCCGGCGGCCGAGGAGACGGGGACGCTCGCCTCGAGGCCGATCTTCTCCTTCAGCTCGAGCACTATCCGCTCGGCCGTCTTCTTGCCGATGCCGGGGATGACCTGGAAGCGGGCGTGGTCGCCGAGGGCGATGGCGCGCCGGAGGTCGGCGACGGGCGAGCCGGAGACGACGGCGAGCGCCACCTTGGGCCCGATGCCGGTGACGGTGAGGAGCTGCGTGAACAGCTCTCGCTCGGCAGCGTCGGCGAATCCGTAGAGCTGCATGGTGTCCTCGCGCACGTGCAGGTAGGTCTCGACGACCACTTCGCCGCCGCCCTCCGCCTGGCGCAGCACCGCCGGGGTGGCGGCGACGAGGTACCCGACCCCGCCGACGTCGAGCACGAGCCCGTCGGCCGAGCGCCCTGCGGGCGTGCCGCGCAGCCGCGCGATCACGACGCGAGCCTCGCGAGCGGCGGCATCAGCGCATGGCAGATGGCGACCGCCAGCGCGTCCGCCTCGTGGGACGTGCCGGGCTCCGCTTCGAGCGAGAGGATCACCTTCACCATCCGCTGCACCTGGCCCTTGTCGGCGCGGCCGTAGCCGCACACCGTCTGCTTGACCCGCGCCGGCGCGTACTCGGTGCACTCGACGCCGGCGGAGGCTGCGGCGACCAGCACGGCGCCTCGTGCCTGCCCGACGAAGAGCGCGATGCGGGCGTCGGCTCCGACGAAGGACTCTTCCAGCGCGACCGCGTCCGGCGCGTGTGCCGCGATGAGCTCCTGCACCCCGTCGAAGATCCGCTTGAGGCGAAGCTCCGGGCGCTCGCGCGCAGTGCTCCGCCAGCACCCCTGTGCGAGTGCCCTGATCCGCCCGCCGCTTTCGTGGACGATCCCGTA
>DAIOGR010000431.1:0-2131 GCA_036745155.1 Gaiella sp. | reverse complement strand
CCGCTTCGCGAAGCCGATGAAGTCCGCGACGATCAGGAAGTAGTCGGCGAAGCCCATCTCGCGGATCGTCTTCAGCTCGAACTGGAGCCGCTCGTTCAGCTCCGGCGTGGCCTTCCCGTACCGCCTCTCGAGGCCCTTCTCGCACAGCTCCACGAGGTACTCGAACGCGTCCCGGCCGCCGGGGGTCGGGAACGAGGGCAGCAGGATCCGGCCCAGCTCGATCTCGACGTTGCACCGCTCGGCCACCTCCAGCGTGCGCCGCATCGCGTCCTCGTGGCCGGGGAAGTCGAGCGCCATCTCCTCCGGCGTCTTGAAGTAGAACTCGTTCGTCCCGAACTTCCAGTGGTTCGGGTTCTTCAGCGAGTCGCCGGACTGGATGCAGAGCAGCGCCTCGTGGGCGTACGCGTCGGTCGCGTCCAGGTAGTGGACGTCGCCGGTCGCGACGAGCGGCAGGCCGCGCTTGGCCGCCAGCCCGGGCAGCGCCTCGAAGACCGGCTGCTGGATGTCGAGGCCGGCGTTCTGCAGCTCGACGTAGGTGTTGTCGCGCCCGAAGATCTGCTCCAGCCGGTCGAGCTCCATCTCCGCGTCGCCCATCCGTGCCTCGGAGATCGCCTTCGAGACCCGCCCCGAGAGGCAGCCCGAGAGCGCGATCAGGCCGGGTGCGTGGCGCTCGAGCAGCTCCCAGTCGACGCGGGGCCGGTAGTAGTAGCCCTCCAGGTAGCCGAGCGAGCAGAGCTTGATCAGGTTCGCGTACCCGGCATTCGTCTCGGCGAGCAGCGTGAGGTGGGCGTTCCCCTTGTGCTGTGCCCTGCGGTCGTCGACGACGTACACCTCGCAGCCGATCACCGGCTTCACGCCCTGCGCCCGCGCCGCCTTGTAGAGGTCGATCGCGCCCGCGAGGGAGCCGTGGTCGGTGAGCGACACGGCCGGCATCTCGAGCCGGGCCGCCTTCTCCGCGAGCGCCGGGATCCGGCACGCCCCGTCGAGGATCGAGAACTCGGAGTGGACGTGCAGGTGGACGTACGGGGAGCTCATCGGGAGGGCCATCGTACTGCCCCGGCGAGACGGTGCCCGCTCGCGCGAATCGTCACATCCCCGGCCGCCCAAGGAGCTTCCGCCCGCGCCGGTCTGCATGTCACCGCCGCCGGCGGCGGGGCGCCTGGACATGCAACATCGGATACGATAGGCCCGATCAGGCAGACCACGTGAGGCATTCCACGTGAGGAAGGTGGCGCCATGACCACTCCATCCGTTCCGGTCTCAGACGGCGGCGACCTGCTCGCGCAGGAGATCCGCGAGGAGGTGGGGCGGCTCGTTCACCACCCCATCGACGAGGTGAAGCGGCTCGAGCACGTCGCAGCCGACGGCGAGAGCGCGACGACGCCTCTGCTCACGGTCGTCGGCGTCGGGCTCGTGCTCGCCGTCATCTTCGCGGTCGTCACCGCGATCACGATGCTCGTCTACTACACCGCGTAGCGCAGCCGCCCTCACCCAGAGGCTTCGAGCGGCCCGGCGAGCTCTTCGAGCGCCTGCCGGAGGAGAGCGACCTCGGCTTCGAGCGAGGAGACCCGCTCGCCGAGCGAGGGCGCTCCGGGCGTCCCGGGCGAGGAGGACGGCGCGATCTGGAACGCCGCCTGCTGCTCGGCGCTCTCGCCGAGGAGCTGCAGGAAGCGATCCTCTTTCTGGCCGGGACGGCGCTCGAGCCGCACCACGAGCTCCCGTGCGACGAGCTCCGCCAGCGCCTCTTCCACGTCGGCGAGCGTGGCATAAGGGTGCAGCCGCTCGCTCCGCTGCTTCAGCTCGCCCGGCGTTTGCGGGCCGCGCAGCATCAGCACGGCGAGCAGCGCCAGCTGGCCGGGCTCGACCCCGAGCGCGTCGTCCAGCAGGTGCCGGTACTTGACCGTGCGGCTGCCCTGCCCGCTCGTGAGCCGGGCCCAGCCGCGGTGGTGGAGACGGTGCAGCGCCTCGTGGATCGTGTGCTCGTCGTACTCGACGACGGGGTCGCGGTTCGTGGCCTGGTTACACGCGAGCCGGAGCGCGTTCAGGGTGAGCGGATAGATGTCGGGCGTCGTCCGCTGCTTCTCGATCAGGCAGCCGAGCACCCTGATCTCGACGGCGTCGGCGTCCATGC
>DAIOGR010000430.1:0-2134 GCA_036745155.1 Gaiella sp. | reverse complement strand
TGCGCATCGACGTGCTCAACGGCGTGAACCTCGACCTGCTCGGCAAGCGCGACCCCGCCACGTACGGGGATCAATCGCTGCAGGACCTCGAGACGCAGGTGTACGCCTGGGCGCGCGAGCTCGACCTGCAGGTGCGCTGCCGCCAGACGAACCACGAAGGCGAGTACGTCGGGTTCATCCACCACGCGCTCGGCGCCGCAGACGGGCTGATCCTCAACCCAGGCGCCTGGACGCACTACGCGTGGGCGATCCACGACGCCCTCGAGCCCTTCGGCCGGCCGTTCGTCGAGGTGCACCTCTCCAACGTCGACGAGCGCGAGGAGTGGCGCCGGTTCTCCGTGCTCGCCGACCTCGGCGGCGCGCGGGTCGTCGGGAAGGGCTTCGACGGGTACCGCGAAGCGCTGCGCCTGCTCGGGGAGCAGCGCCAGTGAGCCGTCTCGCTCGTCTCGCGGCCGGTCTCGACGACCCGCTGCTCGTCACCCACGGCGTCAACGTGCGCTACCTGACCGGCTTCCAGAGCTCGAACACGGCGGTACTCGTCCACCCCGGCGGCGACGCCACGCTGTTCACGGACTTCCGCTACGCCGAGGCGGCCCGTGCGGTCGAGGGCGTGACCTTCGTCGAGACGAAGCGCGACGTGATCTCCGACCTCGCCGAGCGGCTCTCCGGCCGCAAGATCGGTTTCGAGGCGGCCCGGATCGGGTTCGCCCAGTGGGAGGCGCTCGGCACCGGCGGCGTCGAGCTCGTACCCACGCGAGGCGCCGTCGAGCAGCATCGCCTCGTCAAGGACGCCGCCGAGATCGAGATCATGTCGCGCGCCGCGGCCCTCTCCGACCGGGTGTACGAGGCGCTCGCGGACGAACGGCTGAGCGGGCGCCGCGAGCGTGACGTCGCCTGGTGGATCGAGCAGCGCTTCCACGATCTCGGCGCAGAAGGCCTCGCGTTCGCGTCGATCGTGGCGTCCGGGCCGAACGGCGCCAGGCCGCACCATCACCCGGGCGACGACGTGATCCCCGAGGGCACGCTCGTGACCGTCGACATCGGGTGCACGGTCGACGGCTACTGCTCCGACTGCACCCGCACCTTCGCCACGGGCACCGTGCCGGGGGAGCTCCGCGACGCCTACGAGCTCGTCGCCCAGGCCGAGCTCGACGGGCTCGCCGCCGTCCGAGCCGGCGCGCGCGGGCCGGACGTGGACGCCGCCTCCCGCGTGGCGATCGAGGCCGCCGGGCTCGCCCACGCCTACGGGCACGGCCTCGGCCACGGCGTCGGCATGGAGATCCACGAGGGGCCGACCCTGCGCCCCGAGTCCGAGGACACGCTCCAGGCCGGGAACCTCGTGACGGTCGAGCCGGGCCTCTACCTGGCCGGCGTCGGCGGCTGCCGGATCGAGGACCTGGTCGTCGTCACCGACGACGGCTGCGAGCGCCTCACCCACTACACCAAGGAGCTCGTCACCGTCGCCTGACCGCCGGGCCTGCTCCTGCCTCCAGGTATCCTCCGCACCCGTCATGGCCGAGGTCGTCAACACCAACCAGTTCAAGAACGGCATGCACATCGAGCACAAGGGCTCGATGTGGCGCATCGTCGACTTCCAGCACGTCAAGCCCGGCAAGGGCGGTGCCTTCGTCCGCACCAAGCTGAAGAACCTCGACACCGGCGCCGTCGTCGACGAGACGTTTCGCGCAGGAGAGAAGTTCACCCGCGTGCACACGGAGATGAAGAACGTCCAGTTCATGTACGACGACGGCAGCGAAGTGCACTTCATGGACGAGCAGACCTACGAGCAGTTCGGCCTGCCCCGCGACGACGTCGCCGACGCGATCGACTACATGCTCCCATCCAGCACCGTGCAGATGCTCGCCGTCAACGGCAAGCCCTCGGGGATCCAGCTGCCCGCCTCCGTCGAGCTCGTCGTCACCGACACCGAGCCCGGCATCAAGGGCGACACCGTCTCCAACGTGACGAAGCCCGCCACGCTCGAGACCGGCGCCGTCGTGCACGTGCCGCTGTTCGTGAACGTGGGCGACCGCATCAAGGTCGACCCACGCGAAGCCCGCTACATCAGCCGCGCCTGACGCCACCGAGCGGCCACGCCTGCGGCCGGCGGAGCCGGCCTCCGGCGCGGCCTCGC
>DAIOGR010000429.1:0-2135 GCA_036745155.1 Gaiella sp. | reverse complement strand
CCAGGGCGTCTGACACGTGTCCCGCACCGTGAGGCTGTGTCCTCAGTCGCCCCGATATGCCCGCATATCGGGGCTCCCTGCGTCCTTGCCTCACGGCACGGGCCACGCGCCATCCACCGTGGCCACTTTCCGGACAGGCCCCTAGAGGACCCGAGGTGAGCGATCGGGTGGCGGTCGGCCGTGTCGGCAGGCCGCACGGCCTCGACGGCGCGTTCGTGGTCGAGGGAGCGAGCGGTGACGAGACCCGCTACGCCGTCGGCGCCACCCTCCACGTGGACGGCGAGCCAGCCTCCGTCGTGCTCTCCCGGCGGGTCGGGAGCGGCAGGCGCGCGATCAAGCTCGACCGGCCCGTCGAGCGAGGCCAGGAGCTCACGGTCCCGCGCGAGGCCCTACCGCCGCCCGAGGAAGGCGAGTACTACACGTTCCAGCTGATCGGCCTCCCCGTCGAGGAGGAGGGGGGGCACCGCCTCGGAACCGTACGAGACGTGCTTCCCGGCGCCGCGAACGACAACCTCGAGCTCGACGACGGCACGCTGGTGCCCATGATCGAGGACGCGATCGCCGACATCGACCTGGAACGCGGGCGCATTCTTCTCAACCCGGGCTTCATCACGTAAGGGCTACCCTGCCCCGATGCGCCTCGACGTCTTCACGCAGATCCCGCACGCCTTCGGGTGGCTGACCGAGCAGAAGCCTGTCGCCACCGTGCTCGGCACGGAGCTCGAGCTGCGCCTCTTCAACTACCGCGACACGACCCCACTGCGCGCCGGCCAGGTGGACGACTCACCGTACGGCGGCGGCGCCGGCATGGTGCTGCGAGTCGACGTCGTCGCCGCCGCGCTCGATGCCGTCTACGGCGACGACAAGCCGGCCCGTGTGATCGCGCTCACCCCCCAGGGGCGCCAGCTCGACCAGCTCCTCGTGGAGGAGCTCGCCGCCGAGCCGGCCGTCACCGTGCTCTCCTCCCGCTTCGAGGGCTTCGACGCGCGCATCGTCGAGCATCTCTGCACCGACGCCGTCTCGATCGGCCCGTACGTCCTCTCCGGCGGCGAGCTGCCTGCCATGGTGCTCCTCGACGCGATCGCGCGACGGCTCCCGGGAGCGCTCGCAGACGGCTCCGGCGAGAGCGAGACGTTCTCCGCCGACCTCGACGGCGGCATCGAGTACCCGCACTACACGCGACCCGTCGCGTTCCGCGGCTGGGAGGTCCCCGACGTGCTGCTCTCCGGCAACCATGGGCGCATCGACGAGTGGCGGCGCGACCAGAGCCGCTCGCGGAGCGCGCTGTGAGCGAGCGCGACGACCCGCTCGACCGCCCCGCCTGGGAGCTTCCCCGCGCCGAGCCGCCGCTGACCGATCCGCCCGCCGCACCTGTCGGCACGGATCCGCCACCCCCCGCGTGGGAGCGGCCGCGCGACGAGCCCCCTGTCCCGCTTCCGGGCGTGGACGGCGACGGGGGCGGCTGGGTGCCCCCGGCCCCTGCGCCTGAGGCACCGCCCCGGCACCATTCGCGCAACCCCGTCGATCGTCTCACCCGAGGCCTACCCCACGGCCTCCGGGTCACGATCGACTGGCTCGTCACCATCGCCGGCGCCATCGCGATCGTGCTGCTCGTCAAGGCGTACGTGATCAACCCCTACCGGATCCCGTCGTCGTCGATGGAGCCGACCCTCCACTGTGCCGAACCGGCCGCCGGCTGCCAGTCGCGCTTCTCCGACCGGGTGCTCGCCAACCGCTTCATCTACCACCTGCGCGATCCTCGGCGCGGCGAGATCATCGTCTTCGAGACCCCTCCGGCCGCGCGCATCCAGTGCGGGGCCGGCGGCACCTTCGTCAAGCGCCTGATCGGCCTGCCCGGCGAGACGATCGAGGTTCGGCTCCGCCGCGGCGACGGCTACGTCTACATCAACGGGAAGCCGCTGAACGAGCCGTACGTGCAGAAGTCCCGTCGAGGCGAGTCGCAGTCGTTCGGCCCCGTCAAGATCCCGGCCGGCCAGTACTTCATGATGGGCGACAACCGCTCCCAGTCGTGCGACTCCCGCCGCTGGGGCTCCGTGCCGAGAAAGAACCTGATCGGCAAGGTCTTCGCCACCTACTGGCCCCCCAACCGCATCTCCCTGCACTGACGCCACCGA
>DAIOGR010000428.1:0-2155 GCA_036745155.1 Gaiella sp. | reverse complement strand
GCGTGTCGTCGATGATGAAGTCGACGCCGGTGAGATGCTCGAGGGCCCGGATGTTGCGCCCTTCACGGCCGATGATGCGTCCCTTCATGTCGTCCGAGGCGAGCTCGACGACACTGACCGTCGTCTCCGCGGTGTGGCTTGCGGCCACACGCTGCAGCGCGTCGGCGACGAGCGCCCGGGCCCGGCGCCTGGCGTCGGTGCGCGCTTCCTCCTCCATCTGGCGGACGCTCCGCGCGAGCTCGTGCCGAACCAGGTCCTCGGAGCGCTCCAGCACCTGCTTCTTCGCCTCGCCGAGCGTGAGGCCCGAGATGTGCTGGAGCTCCTGCAGAGCCTGATCCTTGGTCGCCTTCATCTCCTCCTGCAGTTGTCTCAGATGGGTCTCCCGGTCTGCGATCCCCTGCTCGCGCCGGTCGAGCTCGACGAGCTTCACGTCGAGCTCGCCCTCGCGCTGGACGATCCGTTCCTCCACCTTGGCGATCTGGAGCCGGCGGTCCTGCACCTCCAGCTCGATCTCGCTGCGGAGCTTGACAGCCTGCTCACGTGCCTCGATCTGGGCCTCCCGGCGCGTCGTCTCGGCTTCCCGCTCCGCGTCGGCGAGAATGGTCCGTCGCCGGTCTTCGGCGGCGCTCAGCCGGGATGCGCTCGCCGCGCGCAGCCAGCCCCACGTGCACAGCACGCCGACGGCTATTCCGACCAGCACCCCGATGACCGTGAGCATGCCCGCTCCTTCGAGAGGGATTCGGTTGACCGCGGCGATCGCCGCGGCTGCTCACATCCGGCAGTCCGCCTCCACGTGCGGCTACGTCAGTTCCGTGCTGCAGGCCGCCCTAGGTTCGAGCACCCTCCAGGGCGGCACAGTGGTGTCGTGCGTCGAGAAGATCGGTTGGACGAACAAGGCTCATAGTGGTCAGCGGTTTCAGAAATGCCCGTTTTGCAGCGGAACTGTGTGTGTTGGAGCACTGTCGGATGAAGCCCTCTCATCCTACGCTCCGTCCCCCATCTCCGCAACGAGCGATTCCAGGGAGGATTCGCCGAAGCCTCGGGTGGCAAGCCGCCGGATCGTCTTGGCGGTCAGGCCGTGCTTCGCCACGAGCGCGGCAGCACGTTGAGGCTCCGACTCGAGAGCGGCGATCGCCTCGCGGGCAAGCGCGCCGGCGACACCGCTGCGTTCGAGGTCGTCGGCGATGAGCGCATCACCGCAGCCACGATCGGCCAGCAGCGTCGCCCGCCCGTGGGCGAACCTTCGGTCGTCGACGAGGCCGCTGCGGGCAAGCATGTCGACGGCCCGGCGACGCTCGGCCGGTGCGATCCCGCGGCGCTCGAGCCGCTCGTCGAGCGAGGCCACCGTGTGCTCACGGTACCGCAGCGTGCCCGCTGCGGCGGCGAGCGCCTCCTGGCGCCGGATCTCCGAGCGCAGCGTCCGCGCACGCGCACGTTCCAGGCGGCACCCGACGGAGAGCCCGGCGCGGTGGACGGCTTCGAGCGGGACGACGCGCCAGCGCACGCCGTCCAGCTCGACCTCGACCCGCGCGCCGCCGTGGGCCCGCAGGGCGGTGACGGTTGGCCCTGCCTCCGCCACAGCCGGTTACACGGTTACAGGCTCTTCGACCTCGGCCTCCGCCTCGTCGTTCACCTCGGCCGCTTCCGCAGAGGGCGGCACCACCGGCAGCAGCCGTGCCGACACGATCTGGCCCTCGGCTGCCTCGAGCTGGATCTTCGCCAGGATCTGCTGCACGAGGTCGGGATGCTCGGCGAGGAAGGTGGCTGCGTTCTGGCGTCCCTGGCCGAGCCGCTCGTCGCCGAGGCTGAAGTACGAGCCCGCCTTCTGCACCACCTTCTTCTCGATGCCGACGTCGAGCACGGTGCTCTCCCACGAGATGCCGGTGCCGTAGATGATGTCGAACTCGGCCTGCTTGAACGGGGGCGCCACCTTGTTCTTGACGACCTTGACGCGCACCCGGTTGCCGTAGGCCTCCGCTCCGTCCTTGAGCGTCTCGATACGCCGGATGTCGAGGCGCACGGACGCGTAGAACTTGAGCGCACGACCGCCCGGCGTCGTCTCGGGAGACCCGAACATGACGCCGATCTTCTCCCGCAGCTGGTTCGTGAACAGGCAGATCGTGTCGGTGCGGTTGAGCGTGCCGGCGAGCTTGCG
>DAIOGR010000427.1:0-2160 GCA_036745155.1 Gaiella sp. | reverse complement strand
CGCGAGCGCCTCGAGCGCGAGTTCGACCTCGACCTGATCGTCACCGCGCCGAACGTCGCCTACCGGGTGCTCGAGCGCAACGGCGACTGGCGAGAGGTGCACAACCCGTCCGAGATGCCGGCGGAGCTGGAGGAGGTCGAGGAGCCGTACATCCGGGCCTCGATCATCGTCCCGAAGGAGTACGTCGGCACGGTGATGGAGCTGAACAACGAGCGCCGCGGCAGCTTCGACCACCTCGAGTACCTCTCGCCCGAGCGCGTCCACCTGATCTACGAGCTGCCGCTGGCAGAGATCGTGCTCGACTACTACGACCAGCTCAAGTCGCGGACGCGCGGCTACGCCAGCTTCGACTACGACCTGGCCGGCTTCAAGAGCGGCAAGCTCGTGCGGGTGGACGTCCTCGTCGGCGGCGAACCGGTGGACGCGCTCTCCCTGATCATCCACCGCGACTTCGCGTACGACCGCGGGCGGCTCCTCGTCGAGAAGCTGCGCGAGGAGATTCCGAGGCAGATGTTCGACGTGCCGATCCAGGCGGCGATCGGCTCCCGCGTGATCGCTCGCGAGACGGTGAAGGCGCGCCGCAAGGACGTGCTGGCGAAGTGCTACGGCGGCGACATCTCGCGCAAGCGCAAGCTGCTCGAGAAGCAGAAGAAGGGGAAGAAGCGCATGAAGCAGGTGGGTGGGGTCGAGGTGCCGCAGGAGGCGTTTCTCGCTGTGCTGAACCTCGACAGCGACCGGAAGAAGTAGGGGTTGGGCTGACCTGGGACGATGTCGTCGCGCTCGCGCAGGCGTTGCCGGAGGTGGCGGTCGGCACCGCCTACGGCACCCCCGCACTGCGCGTGCGGAGCGCCTTCATGTGCCGGCTGCGTGAAGACGGCGAGACACTCGCGATTCGCTGCGATCCGGAGGAGCGACCGTTCCTGATCGAGGCGAACGGCGGCGTCCTCTTCGTGACGCCGCACTATCAGGACTGGCCGATGGTGCTCGTGGCGCTGCCGCGAGCAGGCGAGCAGCTCGTCCGGGAGCTGCTCGAGGACGCCTGGGCCGAGCGGGCGCCGAAGTCCCTGGTCACGGCCTGGCGCCTCGAGCACCCGAGCGACGAATGACGGCGGATCCGGCTGTGGGCGCCGTCGGGCACCTGTACGTGCACCTTCCCTTCTGCGCGCACCGCTGCGGGTACTGCGACTTCGTCACCGTCGTGGGTCGCGAGGGTGAGCACGGCTCGTACGTCGACGCACTGCTCGCAGAGCTCGGGCGCGAGCGTCGCGTGCTGGCGGAGCACGTTGCGACGATCTTCCTGGGCGGGGGGACGCCGACGTTCACGCAGCCGGCGGCTCTCAGCCGTCTCCTCGCCGCGCTCCCGCCTGCGACCGAGCTGACGATCGAGGCGAACCCGGAGACGGTGACGCCTGCCCTCGCCGCCGTGCTTCGGGACGGGGGCGTCACACGCGTCTCGGTCGGGGTGCAGACGTTCGCCCCCGCGCTCCTCCGTACGCTCGAGCGCGTTGCCGGGCCGGACGACGTCCGGCGCGCGGTTCATACTCTCCGCGATGCCAGTTTCGACAACATCTCCCTCGACCTGGTCTACGGCATCCCGGGGCAGGAGCCCGCCGACCTCGATCGCGATCTCGCGGAGGCGCTCGCGCTCGCGCCCGAGCATCTCTCCTTGTACGAGCTCGAGGCGAAGCCCGGCACACGCTTCACGGTCGCCTTCGGGGACGAGCTCGTCCGCCAGGCCGAGGCCATGGAGGGGTATTTCGAGCGCGTCGTCGAGACGCTGACCGCTGCCGGCTACCGCTGGTACGAGACGGCGAACTTCTGCCTCGAGAGCGGGCAGGCAGGCGGCCGTGACCTCCGCGCGCACCACAACCTGGGCTACTGGCACGGGCGCGATTACCTCGGCATCGGCGTCGGGGCGGTCTCCACGCTCGGCGCCGAGCGGCGGCGGAACGCTCCGTCGCTCGGACGCTACGTCGACGCGCTGGCAAGGGGCGAGGATCCTCCGCGCGAGCTCGAGCCGCTCGACGGCCAGACGAAGGCGCTGGAACGCATCATGCTCGGCCTCCGGCTGGACGAGGCGCTGCCGCTCGACGGCTGCGAGTCGGCGATCGACCGGGCGGCGCTCGAGCGCCTTCGCGACGGCGGTCTCGTCGAGGTCGG
>DAIOGR010000426.1:0-2167 GCA_036745155.1 Gaiella sp. | reverse complement strand
GCGGCCTGGGCGTCGA
This sequence comes from Gaiella sp., assembly GCA_036745155.1. GTDB lineage: Bacteria > Actinomycetota > Thermoleophilia > Gaiellales > Gaiellaceae > Gaiella. The sequence continues at coordinate 2,151 of DAIOGR010000426.1, read as the reverse complement.
GCTGGTTCGCGTGGTAGAGCACCGCCGCCTCGGCGGTGCGCGCGGCGCTGCGGTCGTGGTGGCAGCCGACCGCGTGCAGCAGCTCGGCGCGGACGGCGCCGTCGAGTGCGCTCGTGCGGGCCTCGATCAGCCGCAGCCCCAGATGGACGTGGCCGAGCAGCCGTCCCTCCTCGGTTTGCCGGAAGGTCGGTCCCCGCTCGAGCTCGAGCGTTCGGCCCACGTCGTGCAGCAGCGCGGCCGAGAGCAGCAGGTCGGCGCGAAGGCGTGGATGCAGCTGCGCCGTCTCGCGGCACAGGGTCGCCACCCCCACCGTGTGCTCGAGCAGGCCGCCCGCATACCCGTGGTGCCCGTCTGCTCCCGCGGCCGGCAGCGACCGCAGGCCCTCCCGCAGCCGGGGGTCGCCGAGAAAGCCTGCGACGGCCTCTGCGAGACCGGGGTGCGCGACCTCCCCGGCCAGGAACTCGAGAAAGCCGTCCAGCTCGTCGGCGTCGCGCCGCATGGCCGGAACGAGCGTCGCCGGGTCGCTCTCCGGCGCGGCCTCGAGCGTCCGCACCTGCACCTGCAGGCGCCCCCCGAAGCGCTCGACGCGGCCGAGCACGCGCACGGCATCGCCGGCCTCGAAGCGCCGGTCGAGCAGCTCCACGTCGTCCCAGACGCGCGCCTCGATCCGGCCGCTCGGGTCGACGAGCTCGAGCGCGAGGTAGGGCGAGCCGCCGCGCGTCCGCCGCCGCTCCTTGCGGCCGACCGCGAAGACGCCCTCCACGGTGCGGTCCTCGGCGAGCTCGGCGATCGACGTCACGACGGGGAGTCTAGGCGGGCCAGGTAGGCTCGCGAACGATGGCCGACGTCGCCCCGTTCCGTGCGATCCGGTACGCGCGTCCCGCACCCGAGCTGACCGCTCCGCCCTACGACGTGCTCACCCCGGAGCAGCGCGACGCCTATCTCAGGCGCGACCTTCACAACGTCGTCCACCTCACCCTGAACGAGTCCGAGGAGGAGGCCGGCCGGCTCTTCCGGGCCTGGCTCGACGAGGGCGTGCTCGTCCGCGACGACGAGCCGGCCGTGTGGGCGGTCGCCCAGGACTACGTCGGTCCCGACGGCATCGCCCGACGCCGGCAGGGCATCGTCGCCTCGCTCCGCGTCGAGCCGTACGAGACCCGGGCGGTATTACCCCACGAGCGCACGCATGCCGGGCCCAAGGAGGGCCGCCTGCGGCTGCTCAGGGCGGCACGGGCGCAACTCGAGCCCATCTTCCTCCTCTACGACGGCGAGCCGCCCGTGGCGCCGCCGGCGCGTGAGCCGGACCTCGCGGCTGACGGGACGAGTCTCTGGCGTCTCCCCGGTGACGGCATCGCCGAGGCGTTCGCCGGCAGGCAGCTCCTGATCGCCGACGGCCACCACCGCTACGAGACCGCGCTCGCCTACGCGGCCGAGCAGGGCACGCCGGAGAGCGCGCGGATGCTGGTCGTGCTCGTCTCCACCGGGGACGCGGGCCTCGAGATCTTCCCCACCCACCGGCTCTTCCACGGCCACGCCGGCGTCGTGCCGGCCGGCGCCGGGCTGCCCGTCGCCGACGCGCTCGCAGCCCTCGCGGCGCTTCCGTACGACAGGGGGCATGCCGTCGCCTACGCGGACGGCGCAGCCCGCCTGGTCGAGGGCGAGCCGGGAGAGCTCGACGTCGAGCTCGTCGACCGCCTCGTCGGTCACGAGGGCATCGGCTACACGCCGGATGCAGCCGAGGCGGTCGCCCGCGTCGACGCGGGCGCGTTCGACGGAGCCTTCCTGCTGCGCGCAACGCGGATCGAGGACGTGTTCGAGCGGGCGCGGCGCGGCGAGGTGATGCCGCAGAAGACGACGTACTTCTTCCCCAAGCTCACCTCCGGCCTGCTCTTCCACCCCGTATGAGCGACTGGCTCGCCCTCTGCCGGGCCTGCGTCGCCGACATCGACGCCGTCCTGCTCGACCTGCCCACGCGGCTCGAGCGGGAGCCCGTGCTGCGTGCCGGCGAGGGCGGCGACGACACGACCGCCATCGACGCGGCGGCCGAGGAGGCCGTCGTGGCGCGGCTGGGGGCGCTGGGCGATGACTTCACGCTCGTCTCGGAGGAGCTCGGCGAGCGCGTCTTCGGGGCGGGTGGTGCGGTGCGCGTCG
>DAIOGR010000425.1:0-2171 GCA_036745155.1 Gaiella sp. | reverse complement strand
ACCAGCCTCGTCCACGAGTCCGAGTCGGCCGTCCTGCTCGTCCGCGCCCGCCCGGATGGAAGCGGTGCCGTGCGCCGGATCGTCGTCGGCTGCGACGGCTCGGTTCATTCGTTCGACGCTCTTGCGGCCGCGCAGGAGCTCGCCGAACGGCTCGGCGCCCACCTGCGCCGCATCGTCTGCGAAGGCGGCAAGCCGGTCGACGTCGACCGGCTTGCAGAGCTTCCCACCGACATGCTCGAATGGGACGAGCGGCCGCCGGTGGACACGCTCGTTGCCGCTGGTGAGCAGGCCGATCTCGTCGTCGTCGGCAGCCGTGGCCTGCACGGGGTGTCGGCGCTCGGCAGTGTCGGCGAGCGCGTCGCGCATCGGGCCCCCTGCTCGGTCCTCGTCGTCCGCGGGCGAGGTGGCCGGGAGCGATCGTAGGCTCGAAAGGATCCATGCTCGTCTCCCGTCTCGACCGTGACCTGTCCGAAGACTACGATCCCGCGGCTGCCATGAGAGAGCGCTTCGTCGACGTCTGCGGAACCGAGATCTTCGTCCGCGAGTGGGGACGTGCCCGGGCGCCCGCGCTCCTCTACTGGGACGGCCTGGGCGGGAGCGGGCTGCACGCAAACGAGATCGCCCCCATCCTCGCGGGCCGGTACGGGCTGCACGTGATCGCACCCGACGCACCCGGGCACGGCCGCTCGCCGGCGCTTCGGCTCGAGACGTATCGACCCTCCGTGCTGGCCGTGCTCGCCGCGGAGCTCCTGTCGGCTCTCACGGTTCGCCGGGCCGCCTTTGTCGGCTTCTCCTGGGGCGCGCGGATCGCGTGCTCCTTCGGCGCGGGGTCCCCCGGGCGGACGACCTCCCTCGTCCTGATCGACGGTGGCTACCTCGAATGGGCTGACATCCCCGGCGTCGACGCCACGGCCGACCTCGAGACCTGCGTCGCCGATGCACGCCGGGACGCGGAGGACGACGCCTTTCCGGGCTGGGAGGCCTATTTCGCCTCCGAGCGCACCTCGCTTGGGCGCTGGACACCTGCCCTGGAAGAGGCCCACCGTGCGATGAGGAAAGAGGCGGGGGGCAGGGTCGTGCCGATTCTCTCGCCGGAGGTGAGCGGAGCGATCCGGTACGGGGGCTACCAGGAGCCGGTGGCCGGGACGTATCCCTCGCTCGCTGCCGCGCGCACGCCCATCCTCCTGCTGTCGGTACCCGAGTCGGCCGAGTATCAGGCAGCCGCGGACGCCGCGATCGACCGCTTTCGGGCAGCGCTGCCGCAGGCGGTCGTCCGGTCGCTGCCCGGGGCGCACGACCTCGTCTCGCACGCCGGGCCCGGGCTGGCGGAGATCGTGGGCGAGTGGCTCGCCGGAGCAGCCGGGGTCTGAGATCTTGACAGGAGAACGTATGTTCGTATAGAACGTATGTTCCTGTGATCGCCTGTCTCGTCATCCCGGGATTCGAGCTGCGGGCCGCTTTGCGCTCCCGGCCGCGGCTGGCGCTCGAGCCCGTGGCGCTGGCGCCCGAGCCCGGCAGGGAGCCGCTGCTCGGGCCCGTCACCGCGGCGGCGGAGGCCGTCGGCGTGCGAGCCGGCATGCGCCTGGGGGAGGCGCTCGCCACCTGCCCCGAGCTCGTGCTCGTCGAGCAGGACCCGGCCGCCGTGGAGCGCGATTGGGAGGGAGTGCTGCGGCGCCTGGAGGACGCCGGCTTCGCGGTCGAGACGGTCGACCCCGGCGTCGTCGTCTTCGAAACGGGGGGCGTCGAGCGGCTCTACGGAGGTGTGGAGGCGGCGCTCGTCAAGGCGCTCGCCTCTGTCGGATCTGCCTGGGATCCACGCGCGGGTGCGGGGCAGCGCCGCTTCGTCGCTCTCGCGGCGGCGAGCGTGGCCCGTCCCGGGCAGGCGGTGATCGTCGAGGGGAAGGAGGAGCAGGGCTTTCTCGAGCCACTCCCGCTCTCGCTGCTGCCGCTCCCGTCGAACCGGTACGCCGAGCTCGAAGGGCTCGGGGTACGCCGGCTCGGCGAGCTGGCGTCGCTTCCGGGCGGCGCCGTCGAGGAGCGGCTGGGGCCGGAGGGGAAGCGGGCGTGGAGCCTCGCACGCGGTGGGGAGCGCCGCCGTGTGCGCGGGCGATCTCCCGCGGCAGAGCTGGCGGAGGCCCTCTCCTTCCCCGAGGCGGTCGCGAACGAGCTGA
>DAIOGR010000424.1:0-2175 GCA_036745155.1 Gaiella sp. | reverse complement strand
CGCGGGCCTTCCGGTACACTCCGCACCCGCCCATGGCTGTCCCCAAGCGAAAGACCTCGAAGGCACGTCGCGACAAGCGGCGCGCACAGCACGGCATCGACGCGCCGAAGGTCAACGTCTGCCCCACGTGCGGCTCGCCGACGCGGCCGCACCACGTCTGCCCCACGTGCAAGACGTACAAGGGCCGCGAGATCCAGCCGCTCGGCACACCCGCTCCGTAGCGATGTGACCGTCCGCGTCGCCGTTGACGCCCTGGGCGGCGACCGCGCTCCGCAGGAGATCGTCGCCGGTGCTCGCGCTGCGGCGGCGCCCGGCATCGTGCCCGTCGTCTACGGGCCTGCCGACCTCGATACGCAGGGACTCGAGCACGTCGCCACCGACGGGGCCGTCGAGATGGACGACAAGCCGGGCGAGGCCGTCCGCGGCAAGCCCGGATCGTCGCTCGTGCGGGCCGTTCGGGCCGTCGCCGACGGCGACGCGGACGCGGTCGTCTCCGCCGGGAACACCGGTGCCATGCTGGCGGCGAGCCTGCTGCACATCAGGCGGCTCCCCGGCGTATACCGCCCCGGCATCGCCGTCGTGATCCCCACCGGCCACGGCCCCTCCGTCCTGATCGACGCAGGCGCCAACGCCGACGCGCGTCCCGAGCACCTGCTGCAGTTCGCCCACATGGGCTGCGTCTTCGCCGAGGAGATCCTCGGGGTGGAGCGTCCCCGCGTGCGCCTGCTCTCGATCGGCGAGGAGCCGGAGAAGGGGAACCTGCTCACGCTCGAGGCACACGCGCTCCTCGCCGACGACGACCTCCTCTTCGACGGCAACACCGAGGGCCGCACCCTCCTCGTCGGTGAGGCCGACGTGATCGTCACCGACGGCTTCACGGGCAACGTGGCCCTGAAGACGCTGGAAGGGACGATCCGCTCGGTGCTCGCAGCGCTCCGCTCGGAGGCCGAGGCGAGCGTCCGGGGCAAGCTCGGCGGAGCGCTCCTGCGCCCGGCCGTCCGGGGCCTGCGGACACGGCTCGACCCCGAGGAGCACGGTGGCGGCTACCTGCTCGGCCTGCGCGGCCTCGTCGTCATCTCACACGGTTCGAGCTCCCGCAGGGCGATCGCCAACGCGATCCGGATGGCCGCGCGCGGGGTGGAGCACGAGATCGTGCGCCGCCTGCAGGAGTCGCTGCCGTCCAGGCAGCGCACCGGTGCGTGAGGGCCGCCCGCGCCGCATGGTATTGTCGGCGCGCTCCACGACCCCGTACGGCAACAAGTGAGGTTTCGAACAGTGGCTCTGTCCCGTGAAGAAGTCTACGAGCGCGTCAAAGGCGTCCTCAGCGAACAGCTCGGTGTCGACGAGGCGGAGATCGCCGACGAGGCGTCGTTCCAGGAAGATCTGGATGCCGACTCGCTGGATCTCGTCGAGCTGATCATGGAGCTCGAGGATCAGTTCGGGATCAAGATCTCGGATGACGACGCGCAGAAGATCACGACCGTCGGCCAGGCCGTCGACTACGTCGTCGCGCACCAGTAGCAGCGCCCGTTCCGGGGCAGGGCTGGCGCTCGCGCGCCTGATCGACGCCCTTCCCCCGGAGCGGCGCGAGCACGTGTTCACGCACACCTCGTGGGCGCCGGATCGCGCGTCCTCGTACGAGCGGCTCGAGTTCCTCGGAGACTCCGTGCTCGAGCTCGCGATCGCGCGGGCCCTGTTCGACCGCTTCCCCGACTCGTCCGAGGGGCGGCTGGCGAAGATCCGCGCCCACGTCGTGTCGCGCCAGAGCTGCGCCGCCGTCGCCAAGGAGCTCGACCTCGCCCGCTACCTGCTCGACCAGGCGCAGGACGTGCCGCATCCCGAGCTGCAGCGCATCTCCCGCAGCCGCAACGTCCTCGCAGCCCTGCTCGAAGCCGCCATGGCCGCGGTCTACCTCGAGTACGGCTTCGAAGCGGTCGAGCCGGCCATCGTGGAGGCGTTCGACGAGCGCATCGAATACGCCCGCACCGGGCACGTCGACAACAAGACCGAGCTGCAGGAGGCTCTCGCCCGCAGCGGCAACCACGTCCAGTACACCGTGCTCGAGGTCGACGGGCCGCCGCACGACCGACGCTTCGTCTGCGCCGTCGTCATCGCCGGCGAGCAGATCGGCGTGGGCACCGGCTCCACGAAGAAGGCGGCCGAGCAGGAGGCTGC
>DAIOGR010000423.1:0-2176 GCA_036745155.1 Gaiella sp. | reverse complement strand
GCATCGCCGTCGTGCTCACCCGTGTCGTCTACGTGAAGCGGTTTGCACGCGACGCACGCGTCGGCTTCGGCCTCTGACACCACCGACCGCGCCGGCCTGCGGGCGGCGGAGCCGCCCTCCAGCCGGCGCTCGTGCCGCTGCGCTCACGCGGCTCTGCGGGTCTGTGCTGGCGCACTATCCCCTCCGGCCGCGTGCGCGCAGCGGCACGTCGGTGGCGTCAGGGCGTTTGTGGCTCTGACCCACTAGCTCGGCCGCGGCGTCCAGGCGCGGCTACCCTTCGACGCCCATGGCACTCGAGGTCGGCATCGTCGGGCTCCCCAACTCCGGGAAGACCACGCTCTTCAACGCGCTCACGAAGGCGGGCGCGGAGATCACGGCGTACGCGTCCGTGACGGACAAGTCGAACGTGGGCATGGCCGCGATCGCCGACGACCGGCTCGAGCAGCTTGCCTCCCTCGTCGGCGCCCGCAAGGTCACGCCCGCGGCGATCCGGGTGCAGGACGTGCCCGGCACCGGGCCGGCGCTGCTCGGAGGCCTGCGGCAGGTCGACGCGCTCCTCGCCGTCACCGACGGGTTCTCGGACGGCTGCGACCCGGCCGGCGACCTCGAGACGCTGAAGCTCGAGCTGCTCGTGGCGGACACGGATCACGTGGCGCGTCGGCTCGAGCGGGTCGAGAAGCAGGCCAAGTCCGGCGATCCTGCCGTGCGCAAGGAAGCAGAGGCGCTCGCCGCCGTGCTCGCCCACCTCGAGAGCGGCAAGACGCTCGCGGAATGGCCCGGGGAGGTGCCGCCCGAGCTCGACCCGCTGACGTCGAAGCCGCTGCTCGCGATCGAGAACGGCCCCGGCGGGATCGACTGCAAGCTCGAGGCCGAGCTGGCCGAGCTTCCCGACGAGGAAGCGGCGGCGTTCCGGGACGGCCCCTCCGCGTTGGACGAGGTCGTCAGGCGCCTCAAGGACGCGCTCGGCCTGATCACCTTCTTCACCGCCGGCGACAAGGAGACCCGCGCCTGGACGCTGCGAGACGGCCAGACCGCGCTCGACGCCGCCGGCACGATCCACTCCGACATCGCACGCGGGTTCATCCGCTGTGAGGTGATCCGCTGGGACGACCTGCTGAGCGCCGGCTCGCACGCCGAGGCGCGCAAGCACGGCGTCGAGCGGCTCGAAGGGAAGACCTACGTCGTCCAGGACGGCGACGTCCTGAACATCAGGTTCAACGTCTAGAGGCGCCGGGCGTGGCCGGCGCCTGACCTGCTCACCCGGTTGCGATCAGCGCCGCTCCCGCGAGCGCGATCACCCCTCCCGCCGTGCGCGTCGCGCCGAGGCGCTCGTGGAGCAGCGTCCGGGCCAGCATGATCGTCGCCACCGGATAGAGGGAGCTGAGCACGCCCACGATCCCGATCGCCCCGCGGGTGGAGGCGACGGCGATCAGCGCGTTTGCCCCCGTGTCGAAGACGCCGACCGCGACGACGAGCGGGAGCAGCCCGGCCCGGACGCGCGGCCCGGTGCGGGTGGCCGCGAGCGCGACGGAGATCGCGGCGACCGACCCGATGCGAGCGGCAGCGGCCGCGCCCTCCGCGCCCTCCTGGGCGGCCTCCCCGAGGCCCACGAGGAAGAGGCCGAACCCGAGTGCCGCGGCCAGCGCCAGCCCCACACCTGCGGCGGCCGCGCCACGTCTTCCGCCCGGCTCGCGTGAGACGAGCATCACGCCCGCGAGCGCGACGAGGATCCCGAGCCACTGCACCGGCGCGGGCGAGCGGCCGCGGACGACGTCGGCGACCAGCGGCACGACAGGGGAGATTGCCGAGATGGGCGCCACGATCCCCATCGCACCGATCGCCATGCCCCGGTAGAGGCAGCCCAGGCCCACGACGCCGGCCACGCCCGCGCCGGCGGCAAGCAGCAGGTGCGAGGCGCCGGGCCGTTCCGCCGCGCTCGCCAGCACCCACGCGACGAGGCCGAGCAGGCCCACGAGCTGTGACCAGAACAGCACGGCGAGGACGGTGGTGCGACGGGACGCGAGCCCGCCGAGGAAATCACCCGTGCCCCACAGCGCAGCCGCGCAGAGCGCGAGGACGACCGCGGTCACGGAGGGTCAGTCGTCGCCGACGGGACGCGTGGCGGCCTGGGCGTCGAGCTGGTTCGCGTGGTAGAGCACCGCCGCCTCGGCGGTGC
>DAIOGR010000422.1:0-2179 GCA_036745155.1 Gaiella sp. | reverse complement strand
AGCGAAGCTGCGCGACGAGATCAAGGAGCTGCGGCGCGAGCTCGCGGCTCTGACCCAAGCGTCGTCGTAGCGCACGACCCCGTGGGCGCCCGCCCGCCGGCCGTCACTTGCGCGAGACCCGCACCCGCAGCCCACGGATCGAAGGGAGCTGCGTTCCGCCCACCCAGAGCCGGACGACCGACCTGCCCCGGTGGGTCACCACGTTGACGATCAGGCGCGACCCGTCGACGGTCCGACCTGCGAGCCAGGCAGACGTGGCCCGTGAGTCGACGCCGAAGGCGTCCAACCGGCGCGCCGTGACCGTCCGGGAGCGAACGCGTACGACGAGCGAGCCCTCCACCGTCCGGCCGTTCGACCGGACCGAGAGCTCTGCTCGGCCGCGGCTGCCCTGCTGCTGCCGGACGCTTCCCGTCGCCATGGTGCCGCGGCTGTTGACGACGCGGACGAGCACTTTCACCGCGGCCGGCTGGTGCGTCTTGTCGCCCGCGAAGGTGGCGGAGACGACGTGGGCGCCCGGGAGCAGCGGTGAAGGGAGCTTGACGGCTGCGCGTCCGCCCCGGTCGGTGGACGCGACGACGACCGCTCCACCGATGGAGAAGCTCACGTACCTCCGTGCCAGCGGACGCGATCCCGTGCGCAGGCGCACAGCGAGGCGCGCGTAGCCGAAGGGTGTGGGATTCCTCGCCGTCCAGACCACCCGGCTGCGCGAGCGGCCGTCGACGTTCCGGTCACGCGCCCTGGAGGCCGAGGCCACCGGCGTCGCCGCGCCCGGTGCCTTCGCCGCCTTGGCCGGTGCGTCGGACCAGGTCATCCCCTTGAGACGCGTGCAGTCGACCGAGCGGTTGTTCACCTCGGCCACGACGCTGCGCATCGCCTCGTAGGAGCCCTTGCGCGTGCCGTCCGCCCACAGCACGCCCGACTGCCACCCCGCCAGATCAGCCTCGTCCCGCAGCAGGAAGTTGAAGACTGCCTGCACGTGAGGCTGGCAGTACGCGAGCCGGATGCTGTCCACGAGCTGCGTCGCCTGGTCGGGTGCCGCACTCTCCGCAGGCGGTGGAGGCTGTGACGGCTCGCCGCCTGCGGCTGCAGGCAGCGGTCCCGGCCAGTTCTCGGTGCCGTAGTAGAGCCCGTTCTTGGACGCATCTGGAACGGTCTGGTAGCCCGATTCCAGGTACCAGATGGGAAGGCCCCGCGCGGGTGTCGGCTGCGGCGTGCCGCCGAAGGCCTGTTCGACCGTTCCGACGAGCCGGTCGAGGTCGCCGGTCGAGATCACCCGGTCCGAGGAGTGTGGGAGCCACGGCCGTTCCGTCGACGTGGTCGGGTAGGGGTGATGGCCGAGTGTGTCGAAGATCGGCTTGGTCCTGCCTCCGGCGCGGTAGGCGCGGCCGAGCTCGAGGATGAAGCTCGTCGGCGAGTGCGAGACGTTCGACCTGGCGAACGGGTCGTCGTTTCCCCACGGCGACGTAGCGGGTGCGATCACGTTCATCCCCGGGCGTGCAGCGTGGAGGACGTCGTAGCAGCGCTCGAGCAGAGCCTCGTACATGCCCGGAGCGCGGCTGGCGGCCGAGGCGTCGAACTGGTGCAGCCAGAACGCGGACAGGTTCGGCTCGTTCCAGATCACCACGTCGTGCACCTGCGGAAACCGGGTCACGATGTCGCGGACGTAGGAGCAGTACTGGTCGCGCTCCGAAGGGGTCTCTGGCGGCGCGTAGCCGTAGGCGGCGACGACGATCCGGTCGCTCCCTGCGGCCGCCACCGCCGTGCCGAGAGAGCCGGCTGCTGCAGGCGAGAGCGTCGAGTCCCCCGGGCTCCAGACGACGGACACGGCGAACGCGCGCAGTCCCAGGTCGCGAGCCGCCGAGGCAATCTCGACGGGCCTGGCCTCGAGCGCGTCGTCGGTGAGCCCGACGATCATGCCCGGCGCGGCCGTTGCGGTCGAGCTGGTCACCAGGCCGGCCGCGGCGACGGCCAAGGCGAGCAGCAAGGTCCGGAAGACGGCTTGTCGTGCGACGGCCGGGCACGGTCGCCTCATGCTCCTACCTTCCCCCGCGGAACCGGTCGCCGGACGGCGGCGAGTCCCAGCGCGCTCCTTCTCCATTGTGCCCTTCGCCGTGCCGTCGCACAAGGCGGTCTGGTCGCTAGCTTGTGGCCATGTGTCGAAACATTCGCACCCTCCACA
>DAIOGR010000421.1:0-2187 GCA_036745155.1 Gaiella sp. | reverse complement strand
CGCGGCGAGATCCCGGCCTTCACGCGCTGGCACGCGGACGCACCGTTCTGCGCGTGAGCCGGGGGCCACTGAGCCGACGCTGACACCGGGAGAAGGGAGACACGGAGATGGGGATCAAGATCACGGCCGAGGACGTCGTCCTCCCCGAGACGCAGGGGTGGGGCGTCCTGCGCAACGCCGGGGCCGACAGCGAGTACCGGGCCGGCGACATCGGTCGTTTTCCCCGCCACGAGGAGCACAGCGCAGTGGAGGCGCTCGAGGACACGGTCTACGTCTGGACGCGCGGCGACACGCCGCCCGAGCCCGCCTACAGAAGCTCCTGAATGGAGACGGTGGCGGATCTCCACCTCGACCTCCTCCAGGAGCTCCTGATCGCGGGCGACGAGCCGACCCCGTTCGCCTCGCGGTGGCTGGCCAAGCTACGAAGCGGCGGCGTACGCCTGCAGGGGTGCCCGATCTACGTGCCTGCCGAGGAATCCGGCGAAGCGGGCCTGCGGATCGCGCTCCGGCAGGTCAGCGCGTTTCACCGAGCGATCCGCGAGAACCCGGAGGACGTGCTGATCGTGCAGTGCCGGGCCGACCTCGAGCAGCTTGCCGACGGCGACCGGGTGGGGTTGTTCCTCACGCTCGAAGGCGCCGAGCCGATCGGCTACGACCTCGATCTCGTCGACCTCCTCTGGCAGCTCGGGGTGCGGATGGTCACCCTGACGCGGCCACGGGCGAACCTGTACGCAGGCGGTAACGCCGAGCCACGCGGGGGTGGCCTGACCGCGCTCGGTGAGGCGCTCGTCGACAGGCTCGTCGCGTGCGGGATGATCCTCGACCTGGCGCACACCTCGGAGCAGTCGTTCGCGGAGATACTCGCGCGGGTCGAGGGCCGAGCGTCGGTGCTCGTGAGCCACGCCGGCTGTAGCGCGGTGCAGAGCGGCGGCCACAACGTCTCGGACGAGCATCTGCGGACGGTCGCGGCTGCCGGCGGGATCGTCGGGATCATCGCGCTCCCGCACATGATCGACCCGCGCGACTGGTCGCTCGCGCGGGTCGTCGACCACATCGAGCACGCGATCGAGGTGATGGGCGAGGGCGCCGTCGCGCTCGGGGCCGACTTCGTGTACCAGCTCTTCCACGCAGGCGCTCTGCCACGGCTGCTGAAGGACACCGGCATGCCCGAGGGCGTCACGCTCGAGTCGGCGATCGACGGGCTGCGAGGGCCTGAGGACTTCCCGCGCCTGGCAGAGGCGATGGCCCGGCGCGGCTGGGACGAGGAGCGCCGCGCCGGCGTGCTCCACCGCAACGCGGTTCGCTTCCTCACCTCGGCGCTCCCCGCGTCGTGAAGAAACGGCCATGAGGCATTCCTCCGCCGAGCGTCGCCTCGATGAGACCGTCGATATCGCCCGCGTTCCGGTCGCCGGCGACCCGCGTGTCGCGGTCGTACGGGTGCCGGACACCGGGCGGCCGCCCGAGCTCGAGTGCGAGGTGCTGGTCGTGGGCGGAGGCACGGGCGGCGTCGCGGCCGCGCTTGCGGCAGCCCGCCGCGGGCGGCGGGTGTGCCTCACCGAGGAGACCGACTGGCTCGGTGGCCAGCTGACCGCGCAGGGCGTCTCCGCGCTCGACGAGCACGACCTGATCGAGCGCTTCGGCGGAACCGCGAGCTACAACGCCTTGCGGCGCGCGATTCGACGCCACTACGAGGAGCTCGGCCTCGACCCGGCGTGCGGCGGCAACCCCGGATCGTGCTGGGTGACCCACCTCGCGTTCGAGCCTGCAACCGCGGTCTCCGCGATCGGCCGGCTACTCGCCCCGCACGTCGAGTCGGGGCAGCTGCAGATCCACCTGCGCACCAAGCCGGTCGCGGTGCTGACGGCCGGCGACCGCGTCGAGGCTGTCACCGTCATGCACCTGGACAAAGCGGAGCTCCTGCGCATCCGGCCGGAGTTCGTGATCGACGCGACCGAGCTCGGCGACCTCCTGCCGCTCGCGGGGGCCGGTTACCGGGTAGGAGCCGAGACCATCTCGCAGACGGGCGAGCCGCACGCCCAGCCGGAGGAGGCGAAGCCACGGTGCGTCCAGAGCTTCACCTACACCTTTGCCCTCGAGCGGATGCCGGCAGGCAGCGTGCACCCGATCGCACGACCCGAGAGGTTCGAGCACTACCGCGACAGCCAGCCGTACAGCCTCACGATCGAG
>DAIOGR010000420.1:0-2209 GCA_036745155.1 Gaiella sp. | reverse complement strand
CGTCGTAGTACGTCTCGTAGATCTCGGCCGTCCGCGCGAGCGTGTACTCGCGCGACCGGTAGGCGGCGCCGAAGCGGCGGGAGTCCATGTGCCAGACGTCGAGCGACGGCGTGCCGTCCATGATCCACTCGGCGATGAGACGGCCCATGCCGCCCGCACCGGCGAGCCCGTGCGCGCAGAAGCCCGCAGCAACCCAGAAGCCGTGAACGTCGGAGGGCCCGAGGATGAACTCGCCGTCGGGCGTGAAGGCCTCGGGGCCGTTGATCAGCTTGACGACCTCCATCTCCGCGAGCGACGGGACGCGCACGACTGCGTTCTCCATCAGCTCCTCGAAGCGGGGCCAGTCCTCCTCGAGCAGCTTCCCGTTGAAGTCGGCCGGGATCCCGTCGAGTGCCCAGGGTGCGCAGTTCCGCTCGTACCCGCCCATGATCAGCCCGCCCGACTCGGGCCGGTAGTAGACGAGCAGCGACGGGTCGCGCATCGTCGGCATGTCCGTCGGCAGCCCGGAGGGCTTCAGCACGAGGTATTCGTGCGCCATCGGCACGATCGGCACGTTGACGCCGGCGAGCGCGCCGAGCTCCTGGGCGAACATGCCGCCGGCATTGACGACGATCTCCGTCTCGATCTCGCCCTTGTCGGTGACGATCCCGGTGACCCGGCCACGCTGCGTCGTCACGGCTGTGACGCGCGTGCTCGTGTGGATCTCGGCGCCGCGCCGGCGAGCCCCCTCCGCGAGGGCGTACGTCAGCTGGCTCGGGTCGATGTAGCCGTCGGTCGGCAGGTAGGCCGCGCCCAGCACGCCCTCGACGCTCATGGGCGGGAACAGGCGCTGCGCCTCGTCCGGGGAGACGAGCTCGAGCGGCAGCCCGAACGTCTTCGCCCACCCGGCCTGGCGCGCGATCTCCGCCATCCGCTCCGGCGAGGACGCGAGCCGCAGCGAGCCCACCTCACGCCAGCCGGTCTCGAGCCCGACCTCCTCCTCGAGCGAGCGGTACAGGTCGACCGAGTTCATCATCATCTTCGTCAGCGCCAGCGAGCTGCGCAGCTGCCCGACGAGGCCGGCCGAGTGGAATGTGGAGCCGCTCGTCAGGTCGGCGCGCTCCACCAGCACGACGTCCTCCCACCCGAGCCGGGCGAGCCAGTAGAGGATCGAGCAGCCGCCGACGCCGCCGCCGATCACGACCGCACGCGCGCGTGTCTTCATCCCAGTGCCTCCGTCGATTCGATCACGATGCGCGTCCGGTCACCGCGAAAGCGGTCGCGCGCGAACTCGAGCGGTGTGCCGTCGGCCCCGTAGCCGACACGCTCGACGAGCAGCAGCGGCGCACCCGGGCGGACGCCGAGCGCTCGCGCGTCGGCCGGCCGGGCCGCCACCGTCTCCAGCCGCTCCACCACCCGGGTGGGGCGGCGACCGTAGACGGCGTGCATCAGCTCGTACAGCGAGCCTCCGAGATCGAGCGCCTCGATACCCGGATAGAGCTGCTGCGGCAACGAGGAGCGCTCGAGTGCGAGCGGCTTCCCGGATGCGAGGCGAAGCCGCACGACGACCGCCACCGGCTCGCCCGGCTCGAGGCCGAGCGCCGCGGCCGTGCGGAGTGGCGCCGGCTCGACGCGGGCGGAGATCAGCTCGGCTCCGGCCGCGAGCCCCTGCCGGCGGAGCTCGGCCGAGAGCCCGTCCGTGCTCGCCGGGTGCCGCTCCACCTTGGGCTCCTGCACGAACGTTCCCCCCGAGCGACCGACGGCGCGACGTACGAGCCCGTCCCGTTCGAGCGCGCCGAGCGCCTGGCGGACGGTCATGCGGCTGACCCCCAACACCTCGGCGAGCTCGCGCTCGCCCGGCAGCCGCGCGCCCGCCTGCAGCCTGCCGTCGCGGATCGAGGCGGCGATCTGCGCCGTGATCTGGGCGTGCAGGGGAGGGCCCTGACGATCGACGTCGAGCTCGAGAGCCGGCAGCACGGCAGGAGCCTACGCACTCCGCCCCGAAATGTCTAGACCGTTACGGGTCGGGTAGCGTTCGGCCATGCGGCTCGTCGCCGAGGAGCGGACGCTGCGCCACATCGCCGCCGCCGGCGGCACCGTGTACGTGTGGCCGCGCACGATCCGCTGTTGCGGCGGCCGCATGCACGTGCTCGAAGCCGCGCTGACCCCACCTGCGCGTGTCTTCGAGGTCGTCCACGACGAGGCCGGCATCACCGTGCACGCGACGCCG
>DAIOGR010000419.1:0-2214 GCA_036745155.1 Gaiella sp. | reverse complement strand
GCTACGGCGCTCTCGCTCTCGGTCGGCGGCTGATCGGCGAGGTGCTGCACGAGCGCACGCAGGGCGGCTTCCTGAGCGAGGAGGGCTCCCGGCGGCTGGCCCGCAGGATCCTGCACGAGAACGCCCGCGCGTTCTTCGGGTGAATGGCAAGGTCTGCTCTCATGCGTGCTGCCGCGATACGAACAGGAGCCGATCGGACGCTGGAGCTGCTCGCAGGGCAAGTGGGCCGGCCGCTGAGCGAGGTGGAGACTCCGGTAGCGGTGGTCGACCTCGACCGGCTCGAGGCCAACCTGCACGACCTGCAGTCGTACGTGGACGCGCACCGGATCGCGCTCTGGCCGCACACGAAGACGCACAAGTCGCCCGAGATCGGGCGCCGGCAGCTCGAGCTCGGCGCCGGCGGCCTCACGGTCGCCAAGACGGGCGAGGCCGAGGTCTTCCGGGAGGCAGGCGCGCAGCGCATCCTCGTCCACTACCCGCCGCTCGGCACGGACAAGTGGGAGCGACTGGCACGCATGGTGGCTGGAGGCGTCGAGCTGACGGTCGCCGTCGACGGTGTTGCGTCGGCCGCAGGCCTCTCGGCTGCTCTCGCGGGGCGCGGCGTCCGGGCGTCGCTGCTCGTCGAGCTCGATGTCGGAATGCATCGCACCGGCCAGACCACGGCGGCCGGGGCGCTGGCGCTGGCGCAGGCCCTTTCACGACTCCCAGCGGTCGAGGTGGCGGGAATCAGCTGCTATCCGGGCCACTGCCGCGGCGATCTCACGACGATCCGCTCCAGACTGGAAGCGGTCGACGAGCTCCTGCGCGAGACCCGTGACGCCTTCTCCGCCGCGGGGCTGCGCTGCGATCGCATCTCGGGCGGCTCCACGCCCACGCGCTACCTCACGCACGAGACCTGCGTCACCGAGCTTCGCTCCGGCACGTATGCGCTGCTGGACCGCCTCGACGGCTCGCCCGGCAAGCATGCGCTCTGGGTCGAGGCGACCGTCGTCTCCGACTCCGTGCCCGGCCAGATCGTGGTCGACGCAGGCTCGAAGACGCTCACGTCCGACAAGCATCCCGACGGCGGGCACGGCGTCATCGTGGGCTGGCCCGACGCCAATCTGCACACGCTCAACGAGGAACACGGCTACGTCGACGTCTCGTCGCTCGAGGAGCCGCCCGTCGTCGGCGATCACCTGAGGATCATTCCGAACCATGCCTGTGGTTGCGTCAATCTTCACGACGGTCTGCTGGCCGTGCAGGACGGCGTGGTCGATCACGTGATCCATGTCGCGGCACGCGGGCTTGTCCGTTAGCGGCTGCACCGATCAGCGACCACAACCAGATGGTTCGGACACGCCCGCCGGAGTCCGCTGCTGCTTGGCGACGCTCATCCGGGGTGTTCGACTGACATGCTGTCACCCGGCCACCGAGCTTCTCGGTTGCTGCTCGATCGATGTGCCATGAATGCCGGAGTCCGATGGGCGTTGATGCGACGATACGGTTGCGCGACCTACGGACGCTGAGCTTCGCAGTCTGGGGGCCCGACGACGGCATTCCGATCTTCGGCTTTCACGGCGGCGGGCTGTCTCGGCTCCAGCACTACGGCGACGAGGCTCCGGCCCGGGCCGGCGTGCGGCTCGTCCTGGTCGACCGCCCCGGTTCAGGGCGCTCCGACCCCCACCCCGGCGCCGCCCTGCTCGACTGGCCCCGCGACATCGCCGAGCTGGCGGACGCTCTCGGAGTCGGTCGCTTCTCCGTCTTCGGCGTCTCCGCGGGCGGCCCGTCCGCGCTGGCCTGCGGCTACAGCCTCGGCTCGCGCGTCGCCGCTGTCGGGCTCGTGAGCGCCGTCGGCCCGTACGTCGACGAGCCGGCCCTCCTCCCGTACCTCCGGCCAGAGGGCCGCGCACTGGTCGAGCTCGCCCTTCGTGACCCGGACGCTGGCCGGGTCGAAGCGCGAGCACAGTGCGAGGGAGAGGCTCAAATGCTCGCGCGGGACCCCGAGGGGCTTCTGAACACCTGGCCTCCCGGGACGCCCCAGTCGGATCGCGAGATCATGGCTGATCCCGCGATACGCGCCCGCTTCGTCGCCGCCCTGCGCGAGACGGCGGCCCAGGGGCCGCAGGGTCTCCTCTACGACACCCTCCTGCACTACGTGCTGCCCTGGGGATTCAGCCCCGCCGACGTGCACGTGCCCGTCTTCGTCTGGCACGGGGGACAGGACCCGTTCGT
>DAIOGR010000418.1:0-2227 GCA_036745155.1 Gaiella sp. | reverse complement strand
GTCGTCTCCCGCGCGCAGCCGTTCCCGGTGCGCTACGCGAGGATCGCGGCGATCGCGGCCCAGCGGGCCCGGCGCGCCGACGTCGTCTACGCCACGGCGACCTACGCTGCGGCGGCGGCAGCCGCCGCCGCGGCGCGGCGCCCTCTCGTCGCGAAGCTCGTCTCCGACCCGGCCTACGAGCGCGCCCGCCGCTACCGGCTCTTCTCGGGCTCGCTCGAGGACTTCCAGGCGAGCGGCAACCGGCGGGTGGAGGTGCTGAAGGCGGCGCGGACACTCGCCTTGCGCCGGGCACGGGCCGTTGTCGTGCCGAGCCGCTATCTCGCCGAGATCGCCTGCGGCTGGGGGCTCGAGCGCTCACGAATCACCGTGCTGCACAACCCGGCTCCCTCGCTGGTGGTCTCACCGGTGCCGTCCGCTCCGGGCACGTTCGCCTTCGTTGGACGGCTCACGCGCCAGAAGGACCTCGACGTCGCGATCGACGCAGTGGCAAGCGTGGAGGAGGCGCGGCTCGTCGTCGTCGGTGACGGGCCGGACCGCGCGCGTCTCGAGCAGCGGGCCGAAGCCTCGACCGGCCGAGACCGCATTGCCTTCGTCGGCGCGTTGCCGCGCGAGCAGGCGCTCGCCGTGCTGGCGGGGGCTGGTGCGTGCGTGATCTCGAGCGCCTGGGAGAACTTCCCCCATGCCGCGGTGGAGGCGCTGTCCCTGGGGGTTCCGGTCGTCGCGACGGCGGTCGGCGGCGTGCCGGAGATCGTGCACGACGGCGAGAACGGGCTGCTCGTCGCCCCCGGCTCGAGCGAGGCGATGAGCGGGGCGCTGCGCCGCCTGCTCGCCGAGCCCGGGCTCCGCGATGCTCTCGCCGCACGTGCGCGCCCCTCCGTGGAGTCCCTTGCGGTCGACCGTGTCTACGGCGCGCTCGAGTCGATCCTGCTCGAGGCCGCGCGTGCCTGAACGGCGTCCACGCGTGCTCTTCGTCGGCCGCGGCCGGTACCGGTTGCCGCTGCCCGCGTGGCTTGCGAAGAAGTGGGACGCGCTCGAGGAGACGATCGACTACCGCGTGCTCGGCGCCGCCGAGGCCGACGGCGCCACTCGCTCGGAGCGATTCCGTCTCAGTCCGCCCGCACGGCCGGCCGCGATCGACGGCGCACTCTTCCAGGCCCGTCTGCCGCTGCGCATCCGCCGCCAGATCGTCGAGTTCGGCCCGGACGTGGTCGTAGCGGCGGATCCCTTCATCGGCGCGGCCGCACTCGTCGGCCGGCGTCGCGCCGGAGCGCCGGTGCCGGTGATCGTGGAGGTGCACGGCGACTGGCGGACGTTCACGCGCAGCTACGGCTCGGGAGGCCGTCGGCTGCTCTCGTGGCCGGCGGACGCGGTTGCCCGATGGGCGCTGCGCCATGCCGACGCCACGCGCGCGCTCTCCGGTTTCACGTCCAGCCTCGTCGAGGAGGTGCGCGGCGAGCCCGCGACTGCGTCATTCCCGACCTACAGCGACCTCTCTGCATTCACGGAGTCTCCTGTCGCGCCTCTCCCGCACAAGCCCGTGGCGCTCTTCGTGGGCGTGCTGGAGGCCTACAAGAACGTCGACGGCCTCTCCGCAGCCTGGCGACGCGTTGCTGCCCAGCTCCCAGAGGCACGGCTTGTGGTCATCGGGAAAGGCACGCGACAACACGTTGTCGACTCGCTTGTCATCGATCTCCCCGACCAGGTCGAGCACCATCTTCAGCTGTCGCCTCGCGACGTCGCCGCAGCTCTCGACGCTGCAACTCTCCTCGTGCTTCCATCATGGCCTGAAGGCCTCGGCAGGGTCGTGATCGAGGCATTCGCACGGGGTCGTGGCGTCGTAGCCACCGCTGCCGGCGGCGTGCTCGACCTCGTCGAGGACGGTGTCGAGGGCGTCCTCGTGCCCCGGGCCGACGAGGATGCCCTCGTCGACGCACTCGTGCGCGTTCTTTCCGACGGGAAGCTCGCCGCCAGGCTGGGCGCCGCAGCCCACGTGCGCTACGCGGACTGGCATTCGACGCCGGAGCAGTTCGCCCACCAGATGCGCGCGCTCGTGGACGAGACGATCGCGCGCAAGCAGGTGTAGCCCTCGTGCGGCTCGTCTTCCCCACGCAGGTCGTCGACGCCGACCATCCGGCGCTCGCGCAGACGATCGACATGATCGACGCGCTCGCCCGCCGCTGCGAGCACGTCACCGTCCTCTGCGACCACGTCGGCCGGCACGCGCTGC
>DAIOGR010000417.1:0-2230 GCA_036745155.1 Gaiella sp. | reverse complement strand
TCGTGCTCGCGGCGCGCGAGCTCGAGCGCCGCCGCGGACATCTGAGCGCGCACGTCCGGTCTCGTCGCGAGCAGCTCGAGTGCTGCGACGAGCGTCTCCACCTCCCGATCGTCGACCGGCACCTTCAGGGCCACGTCACCGGGCAGCTCCGCAAACCAGCCCACGTCGCTGACGACGAGCGGCTTGCCCAGCGCGAGTGCGCGGATGGCCGTGCCCGAGGTCTCGCCCATCGTCGGCGAGCGCAGGTTGACGTGCACGTCGCATGCCTTCATCAGCGCCCACAATCGCGCCTCGTCGACGAAGCCCTCACGGTGGAGGCCCGCGTGGTCGAGGCCGAGCCGCTGCAGCCTGCGGTCGAGGTCGAAGCCGGGTGAGGTGGCGCCGACGAGCAGCAGCCCCGCGTCAGCGCGGTCGCGCCGCAAGCGGGCGAACGCCTCGAGCAGCTGCGGCACGCGCTTGCTGGCGTTGACGTTGCCGAACGACCCGAAGAGCGGGTTGCCGAGCACGTCGGCCGGCGCGCCCTGCGGAACGGGGAAAGCCGGGTGGGGGACGATCCACACGGGGCCGCCGTAGCCGGCTGCCCGCGCGCGGTCGCGCACGTATGCGGAGTGCGCGATCACGCCGGTGGCCAGATCGAGCACCTCGCCGGCGAGGTGGAAGTCCTGGGGCCGGTTCTCCCACAACGGTGGGACGCGCTTGTCCAGCACGGCGTGTCCGAGCAACCGGCCGACGACGCCTCCCTCACGCTCCATCGCGTCGAGGTAGCCGTGCCCGTCGCGGCGGCCGATCGTGAGCCCCGCGACGAGGTGGTGCAGCACGAAGTCGTGCAGCACGACGACGCCGGGCGTGCGTCGCAACGCGTCGACGATCCAGCCGTGCGCATCGGGGTTGTTGCCGATGTGGTAGACGCAGACGTCGACGCCGCGCGGAGGCTTCTTGCTGCCGCGGCGGACAACGACGACCTCGCAGCGGGCCTGCAGCTCAGGCAGCAACAGCGCCGAGTAGTCGGCGATGCCGGACCGCTCGGGCGGCATGGGGCTGAAGAGCGCGACCTTCACGACAGCAGTCTCTCGATGGCCCGCTCCCAGGTGACCTGCGCCGCGATCGCGTTGCCCGCGCGCCCGTATGCGGCCGCCTCGCCGGGGTGGTCGCGTAGCCACGTCGCGGCGCCCGCCACGGCCGCGGGCGCCGGCTCCACGACGAGCCCGGTGGAGGAGTCGTGCACGACCTCCAGCGGGCCCCCGGCGTCGGTCGTGGTGATCACCGGCTTGCCGGACAGGAACGACTCGTACGGCCCCAGCCCGAAGTCCTCGTCGACGGGGGCGTAGAACGTGGCGAAGCAGGTCGCGTAGAGGTCGGCGAGCTCTCCTGGGTCGACACGCCCGGCGAAGCGCACGCGCTGGGCGACGCCGCGGCTGCGCGCGAGCTGCTCGAGGCGCTGGCGGTCGGGCCCGTCACCGGCGACCACCACCTCGAGCGACGGCTCCGCCGCGGCCGCCTCGACCAGCAGGTCGATGCGCTTGGCCCGGTCGAGCCGGTTGACGGAGAGGACGAACTCGCCCGGCCCGTCGTCCCGGTAGTCGAGCTTCTGGGCCGGATGGGGCAGCACCTCGGCGCGAAGGCCGGTCGAGCGCTCGAGACGCCCGGCCACGTTCTGCGACGTGGCAAACAGGCGCGCCGCCTCGCCGAGCGCCACGCGGTCGAGCTCCTGCACCTTGCGTCGCAGCGCCCGCTCCTCCGGCGACTCGCCGAACTGGCCGAGCTCGGTGCGGTCGAGCTCGTACGCCTGCCGGAACTGGTGCACCAGCCAGACGCGCTTCTCCGGATGGCGTACGACATACGAGGGGAACTTCGTCGCCACGACCAGGTCGATCGGCTTCCCGTCCGCTTCCGTCAGGTCGAGCAGCCGCCACGTGAACGCCTGCGTGAGCACACGGGCGCCCGGGTACCACTTGAACGGCACCGACACGATCTCCGCTTCGTGGCCGCGAGCACGCAGCTCCTGGACGAGCGTGTCCGTGAAGATCTCGGCGCCGCCGTAGGCGAACGGCACCTGCGGCCTGCACACGGCGATCCGCATCTAGCGCTTCTCGTCGCGCAGCGCCGCCACCTCGGCCTGCAACCGGTCGACCTGCTCCTGCAGGTCGTCGATCAGGCGCAGGGCTGCTGCGTTGAACGACCGCTGGTCGTACGCGAGCGGCTCGACGTACCAGCGCATCAGCTTGCGCAG
>DAIOGR010000416.1:0-2230 GCA_036745155.1 Gaiella sp. | reverse complement strand
AAGCATCGAGTGGGGCTTGTCGCAACGAGCATTTCGAGTCGAACGTTGCGACAAGACCCACTACGCGACGGCGTTGGCCGGTGTGCGGCCCTCGAGCAGGACGGCACGCAGCGCCTCCACGCAGAGCATCCCCATCGCTATCCGGGTGTCGCGCGTGGCGCTGCCGAGATGAGGCGCCAGCACGACGTTCTCCAGAGCGAGCAGAGCCTCCGTCACCTCGGGCTCCCGCTCGTAGACGTCCAGCCCCGCGCCCGCGATGACGCCGTCCCGCAACGCCTCGGCGAGAGCGGCCTCGTCGACGACCGGCCCGCGGGCGGTGTTGATCAACACGGCCGTCGGCTTCATCAGGCGCAGCCGCCGAGCGTCGATCAGATGTCGCGTCTCGACGGTCAGAGGCACGTGCAGGGAGACGATGTCCGCCTCGGCGAGCAGCGCGTCGAGGTCGTCACCACGGCCGGCCGTCACGGCTCGTGCACCGAAGGCCTCTGCCAGCCGTGCCGTCTCGCGCCCGATGCGACCCGCCCCGACCACGAGCAGCGCCTTGCCCTCGAGCCGCTCGCCCAGCATGAACTCGAGGGAGAACTGCCACGGCTCGCGGCGGCGCACGAAGCGGTCGCCCTCGGTGACCCGGCGTAGCAGCGACAGCATCAGCGTCAGTGCCAGCTCGGCCGTCGCCCCGGTGAGCACGTCGGGCGTGTTGGCGACGACGACGCCGCGCCGGCGGGCCGCCTCGAGGTCGATGTTGTTCACGCCGACCGCGTAGTTCGCGACCACCCTCAATTGTGGGCCGGCAGCATCGAGATACGCGTCGTCGACCGTGACCGTGAGCATGGCGACGATGCCGTCGGCACCCCGGGGCCCGTCCGCGAGGTCGAAGTCGCGCCTCAGTGCTTCCTCGACTTCGGCCGGCACCGGCGCGCTGATGTGGACGGAGGGACGCACGAAGCGCATCATCCACCAATGAGCCGCCTCTACCACGCCGGGAACCGCGTCCTGCAGGAGCGGTTCGACACGCGGCGCCTCGCCGACCGGATCGAGGAGCACCTCGACCGCGACCACTTCGACGAGGACGACCGTCACTTCATCGAGCGCATGGACATGTTCTTCCTCGCCACCGCCGACGAGGAGGGGATGCCGCAGTGCTCGTACAAGGGCGGTGATCCCGGTTTCGTGCGCGTCGTCGACGAGCACACGCTCGCCTTCCCGAACTACGACGGCAACGGCACCTACCTGTCGCTCGGGAACCTCCTCCGCAACCCGCAGGTCGGCCTGCTCTTCGTCGACTTCACGAGCCCCCGGCGGCTGCGCGTCAACGGAACCGCGTCGATCGAGGAGAGCGACCCGCTGCTGCCCACCTACCCGGAGGCGCAGCTCGTCGTCCGGGTGCGCGCGACACACGTGCTGCCGAACTGCCCACGCTACGTCCACCGCATGGAGCTCGTCGAGCCGTCGCGCTTCGTCCCGAGAGAGGCCTGCGAGACACCCGTGCCCGACTGGAAGCGTCGCGCGTGGTCGCGCGACGTGCTGCCGGCCGGCGACCCCGCCCTGACTCTCGACCCGCTGGGCTAGCAGGCAGCCGGCGGGCGGCGAAGCATATTGACGAACGTCGATCTCCCAGGCATCATAGATATCGAGAGCTTTCGATGAAGGAGGAGCGATGACGATCGAGGCGGAGAACCTGCGCGAGGAGGTGCGCGCGCGGTACGCGGAGGCGGCGCTGGCGGTGGAGGCGGGCAGGCAAGGGAGCTGTGGCAGCGGCTCGTGCTGCGAGACGGCGGCGGCCGAAACGGGCTTCGGCGAGGCTCTCTACGACGCCGAGCAGCGGCGGGAGCTCCCCGACGCGGCCGCGCTCGCGAGCCTGGGGTGCGGCAACCCAACGGCAGTCGCCGACCTGCACGAGGGCGAGACGGTCCTCGACCTGGGTTCCGGCGGCGGCATCGACGTGCTGCTCTCGGCCCGGCGCGTCGGCCCGACCGGTGTCGTCTACGGGCTCGACATGACCGAGGAGATGCTGGCGCTCGCCCGCCACAACCAAGTGGAAGCCGGCATCACGAACGCCCACTTCCTGCGCGGACAGATCGAGGACGTGCCGCTCCCGGCCGCGAGCGTCGACGTCGTGATCTCGAACTGCGTGATCAACCTGTCGATCGACAAGGCGCGCGTCCTCGCCGAGATCGCGCGGGTGCTGAAGCCGGGCGGCCGCGTCGGCGT
This sequence comes from Gaiella sp., assembly GCA_036745155.1. Lineage (GTDB taxonomy): Bacteria > Actinomycetota > Thermoleophilia > Gaiellales > Gaiellaceae > Gaiella. Next base: position 19 of record DAIOGR010000416.1, on the reverse strand, counting down.
CAGCGACATCGTCGCCGAG
>DAIOGR010000415.1:0-2235 GCA_036745155.1 Gaiella sp. | reverse complement strand
GCTGCGCAGCAGCCGGGCGACATGCAGCAAGCAGCGAGTGCGGCGTCTCGCAACAGGACTTCCCGGTGGGTTGTGAGACGCCGCACTAACCAGGCAAGCGGACGAGACCGCCGTCTAGCACGACGAGACCGTCTCGCTGGAGCGCCGCGACGGCCTCCGCGTCGAGCGCGGCGAGGCGGCGGGGTGCGGCGGCGACAGCTCGCAACGCCTCCGCGCGTCGCTGCCTGAACGACCCCTCGAAGCGCGACTGCCTGCGGGCCGGCCCGTCCCGCGCGCCCCGCGAGGGGCAGGCAACGGCAAGTGGGCAGGAGTCGCAGCGCGGGATGCGGGCCAGGCAGGTCGTGGCACCGAGGTCCATCAGCGCCTGTGCGGCGGCGCCCGTGAAACGATGCCCCGTACGCCGCTCGACGCGCTCGACGTTCACGTCCCGCGGCAGCACGTCCTCGCCGAAGGCGAAGTTACGCAGCGCTGCCGCCGTGTAGGGGCCGACGCCCGGCAAGCGGGTCAGGTCTTCCGGCCAGCCGTCGACCGCGATCGCGTGTGCAGCGCGATGCAAGGCCAGCGCCCGCCTGTTGTAGCCGAGCCCTTGCCAGGCGCGAATCACCTCGGCGGCCGGGGCTGCGGCGAGCGCTGCTGCGGTGGGCCAGCGCTCCAGCCAGGCGAGGTAGCGGGGCACCACCCGATCGACCTGTGTCTGCTGCAGCATCACCTCGGACACCAGGATCGCGTAGGGGTCGGTGCTCCGGCGCCAGGGCAAGTCCCGGCCGCAACGGGCGTACCAGGTGAGCAGGAGGGGCTCCATGGCCCCGATCCTAGAGACCGCGCAGGGCCACGGGGGCGCCCCGGCCTCCTCCCAGCTGCTCGTCCGTTACGCTGGCGCTCCCAGAGCAGGAGCCCGAACATGCACGTGCGGAAGGTGATCGTCCAGCGGGAGGAGACGCGTCGGGAGGGTGGGCGCGATCTCGAGCGTCCGACCGTGAAAGCGGTTGTGGCCGTCGTCGTCACGAACCCTCTGGCCGGCGCGTACGCGGAGGATCTCGCTGCGCTCGAAGAGCTCGGTGCGGAGGTGGGCGCGCTGCTCGCCGAGCAGGCGCTCGTCACGCTCGCCGACCGGGCGCATGAGGTCGATGCCTACGGCAAGGCCGCCGTGGTCGGTGTCGCGGGGGAGCTCGAGCATGCGGCTGCCGTCCTGCATCCGCGCTTCGGCGCGCCCGTGCGGGCGGCGATCGGTGGTGGCGCGGCGATCATCCCGTCGACCAAGAAGGTCGCCGGACCGGGCGCTGCGATCACGATGCCCGTGACGAACAAGGACGACATCTGGAGCTTCGACGAGATGGACGCCGCCGAGATCGCGATCCCCGACGCGCCGCGCGACGACGAGATCGTCGTCTGCCTGGTGCTCGCCGCAGGCGGGCGCCCGCACGCGCGCACCCGGAAGCCCGCGTAGCGATGAAGGCGATCATCCTGCTCACCCGGCGCGAGGGCGACACGGTCGAGGATTTCCGCCGCTGGTGGCTCGAGGAGCACGCGCCGCTCGCGCGGCAGCTCCCCGGGCTGCGGAAGCTGGTGTTCAACCTCGTCGAGAGCGGCGCGCCCTACGACGGCGTGTCGGAGCTCTGGTTCGACTCGATCGAGGCGTTCGACGCCGCGTACGCGAGTGAGATCGGGCAGCGCGTCGCTGCCGACTCCCTCGCGCACGTCGGTGGTCGTGTTCGCCTCGTCGTCGACGAGCGCGTCCAGCTCGGCTGATTCCCGGAGCCCCACGCACGAGCCGGCGAAACGCCGTCGGTGGCGCGCCACTCGCGCCCGTCTGCCCGCGCCTACACTGGAGCATGGCACGTTGGCTCCGACTGGCGCTCGTTCTCGCTTTAGGCGCCCTGCTGCTCGCCGGTTGCGGCTCCGAGGACGACGAGTCGCCTGCCACGACGCCGGCGCCGACCGAGACAGTCGACGGCATCGACCCGATGGACGATGCCTCGACCGCGCCCGTCACCGTGAGCGCCTCCAACACCGAGACGGCGCTGCTCACAGACGTTCGGGCCTCGCGGCACGAGGGCTACGATCGCGTCGTCTTCCAGTTCCGCAACGCCCTGCCCGGCTACGACGTGCGCTACGTCGAGCGGCCCGTGCTCCAGGACGGGTCCGGCGCCGAGGTGACCGTCGACGGCGCGTACGTCGTGCAGGTGCGAATGGAGAATGCTCTCGACGCCGACCTCACGCAGGAGTCCGCGCCGC
>DAIOGR010000414.1:0-2239 GCA_036745155.1 Gaiella sp. | reverse complement strand
CCATGGTCTCGAACCACGTCAAGGACCTGATCGACCGCTACGGCACCGACGGCTCCGTCGTACCGCAAGCGCTGACGGACTACGTCGAGGCGCGGAAGTTCTACGACTACAACGACCATTCGCGCGTCGGCGCGGCGCACGGCGAGTTCGTCACGGACGAGATCGCCGATCGCTTCTCGGTGCTCGGCAACGTCGGCCAGGTGACCGCCAAGCTGCGGGAGCTCGAGTCCATCGGCGTCGACCACTACTCGATCTACCTGATGACCCACAGCCAGGAGGAGACGCTCGCCGCCTACGGCGAGCACATCATCCCGCAGTTCGCGGGGGCAACGGCCTGAACGAGCTCGCCAGGCAGCAAATCGAGGGCTGGCGCTCCGTCGCGGCAGGCTGGGAGCGGCAGCGCGCCCTGTTCTGGGAGGCGACCCGTCCGGTCTCGGAGCGCATGGTCGACCTGCTCGGCCCGCGAGGCGGAGAGACGATCCTCGACCTCGCGGCCGGCCCGGGCGACACCGGCTTCCTCGCCGCTCCCAGGCTCGCGCCCGACGGGCTCCTCATCTCGACCGACGCCGCACCCGAGATGGTCGAGGCAGCCCGTCGCCATGCTGCGGCGCTCGGGATCACGAATGTCGAGTTCAGGGTCGTCGACGCTGCCGCGATCGACCTGCCGGACGACTCCGTCGACGGCGTCCTGTGCCGCTACGGGGTCATGCTCGTCCCGGACTGCGCCGCCGCAGCCCGCGAGATGGCACGGGTCCTTCGTCCCGGCGGGAGGGCGGCGATCGCCGTCTGGGCCGAGCCCGACCGGAACGAGTGGATGACCGCGGCCGGCCGTGCCGCCCTCGCGCACGGGCTGATCGAACGGCCGGCTCCCGATGCGCCCGGCCCGTTCCGTCTCGCCGAGCCGCAGCGGCTGCGAGAGCTGCTGGCAGGAGCGGGCCTGGAGGTGGCCCGGGTCGACGAGGTAGCGATCACATGGCGTGCGTCGTCGCTCGACGAGTGGTGGGCTGCGACGCTCGACACGTCACGGATGCTCTCGCAGGTCGTGGCGAGCGCGTCGGCAGCGGAGATCGAGGCGATCCGCGCCGGCGCTGCCGAGAGGCTCGCGCGCTACGTGGCGGACGACGGCTCCCTCGCCGTCCCCGGCCTGGCACGCGTCGTGCTGGCACGGCACCCTGCCTGACGCCCCAGCCGGACACAGCCGGCGCAAAGGCGCTCTTACAAGATCGTCTTGCCGAGCGCGCTGGCAACGAGCTCGACGGCAGTGAGCGCCGTCGCGTTCTCGCGGTCGAGGATGGGGTTCGCCTCGACCACCTCCAGCGAGCCGACGATGCCCGACTCCGCCATCAGCTCACAGGCGAGATGCGCTTCCCGATACGTGAGACCGCCCCGGACGGGCGTGCCCACGCCGGGCGCGACCTCCGGATCGAGCGCGTCCAGGTCGAGCGAGACGTGGACGAACCCCGGGCCGGCGACCCGCGCGAGCGCTTCCCTCATCGCCCGCTCGATCCCGATCCGGTCGATGTCGCTCATCGTGAACACGCGCACCTCGGCGTCGCGAAGGTACGCGCGCTCCGACTCGTCGAGGGACCGGATGCCGACGAGCACGACCCGTTCAGGCTCCACCGCCGGCAAGGTCAGCCCCTCGTGCGAGAACCACGTCCCACACCTTCCGAGCGCAGCCGCCAGGGGCATGCCGTGGACGTTGCCCGAGGGGCTCGTCTCCGGCGTGTTCAGATCGCCGTGCGCGTCGATCCAGATCACGCCCCCTGGCTTCCCGGCGGCAGCGGCGAGACCGGCGAGCGTTCCCAGCGCCACCGAATGGTCGCCGCCGAGGACGAGCGGCCGGGAGCCCGCCGTGACGGCGCCGGCGACGAGCGACGCGAGACGAGACGACGTCTCGAGGATCTCCGGCAGGTACCGCGCCCGCTCGTCGACGACGACGAGCGCCTCAGGCGTCGGCGTCGCCACGTTGCCCAGGTCGCGAACGGTGCAGCCGATCTCCCGGAGCCGCTCCTCGAGCCCGGCATAACGGATCGCCGAGGCTCCCATGTCGACGCCGCGCCTGTTCTGGCCGAGGTCGAGCGGAGCCCCGATGATGGACACGTGCCTGCTGCTGGCGCCTGTCACGAGGCCCGAGCCTAGCTACACTGGCGGACTCCACCGGGGCGAGGTAGCTCAGTTGGTAGAGCACACGGCTGAAAACCGTGGTGTCGCCGGTTCAAGTCCGGCCCTCGCCATT
>DAIOGR010000413.1:0-2246 GCA_036745155.1 Gaiella sp. | reverse complement strand
TCAACCGCGGCTACCGCGTCGAGATGTCGAGCGCGATCGGCCCGTTCAAGGGCGGGCTCCGCTTCCATCCCAGCGTCTACGTCGGGCTGCTCAAGTTCCTGGCCTTCGAGCAGGTGCTGAAGAACGCTCTCACGACGCTCCCCATGGGGGGCGGCAAGGGCGGCGCCGACTTCGACCCGAAGGACCGCAGCGAGGCCGAGGTGATGCGCTTCTGCCAGTCGTTCATGACCGAGCTGCAGCGGCACATCGGCCAGTTCACCGACGTGCCCGCCGGCGACATCGGCGTCGGCGCGCGCGAGATCGGCTTCCTGTTCGGGCAGTACAAGCGCATCCGCAACGAGTTCAGCGGGGTGCTCACCGGCAAGGCGCTCGAGTGGGGCGGCTCGCTGATCCGGCCGGAGGCGACCGGCTACGGCTCCGTCTACTTCGCGCAGGAGATGCTGGCCACCCGCGGTGACGGGCTCGAGGGCAAGACGTGCCTGGTCTCGGGTAGCGGCAACGTGGCGCAGTACACGGTGGAGAAGCTGATCGAGCTGGGCGCGAAGCCCGTAACTCTCTCCGACTCGGGCGGGTTCGTGTACGACCCGAACGGCATCGACCGCGAGAAGCTCGACTTCGTGATGGAGCTGAAGAACGGCAGGCGCGGGCGCATCCACAGCTACGCGGAGCGCTATCCGACCGCCACGTTCACGCCGGCCAACCCGCTCGCGACCAGCAACCCGCTCTGGGCGATCCCGGCCGACTGCGCCTTCCCGAGCGCCACCCAGAACGAGATCGGGGACACCGACGCGGCCAACCTGCTCGCCGGCGGCGTCCAGGTCGTCAGCGAGGGCGCCAACATGCCGACCCGGCCCGAGGGCGTCGACCGCTTCATCGCGGCGAAGATCCTCTACGGGCCCGGCAAGGCGGCGAACGCCGGCGGCGTCGCGGTCTCGGGGCTCGAGCTCTCCCAGGATGCGCTGCGCCTGAACTGGACGCGCGAGGAGGTCGACGCCAGGCTGAAGGGGATCATGGCCGAGATCCACCGCCAGTGCCACGAGACCGCGGCGGACTACGGCACCCCCGGCAACTACGTCAACGGCGCCAACATCGCCGGCTTCGTCAAGGTGGCCGACGCCATGCTCGACCAGGGCCTCGTGTAGCGCGGGCCGCCACGGTAGGACGAGGGCGAGGCCGGGCCTCGCCCTCGCTGCGAGGGATCACCGGCGACCGCGCGTCGCAGGATCGCTAGCCTCGTCTGCGTGACCCACCTCGACGCCCTGCTCGGCTCCGCGCGGCTCGTCGAGCTGACCCAGCCGCTCGGGCCTGAGACGACGCTCTGGCCGGGCTCCACGCCCTTCGCGGCCGACACCGTCGCAGGCTACGACAGCGACGGCTGCTACGCACGCGAGCTGGCCGTGCCGGAGCACGCAGGCACGCACCTCGACGCCCCCGCGCACTTCGATCGAAACGGCTCGCGTGTCGACGCGATCCCGCTCGAGGCGCTCGTCCGGCCCCTCGTCAAGCTCGACGTCCGGGCGTGGGTCGGCGACGACCCGGCCGCCGTGGTCGGCGCCGACGTCGTGCTCGAGCTCGAGGCACGCGACGGCGCGATTGCCTCAGGGAGCGCCGTGCTGGTTCACACCGGCTGGGACGCCCATCACGCCGACCCTGCCCGCTACCTGGGCGAGAACGGGGTCGCGTTTCCCGGTCTCGCCCGTGACGCCGCCGAGCTCCTCGTCGCGCGTGGGGTGGCGGGGATCGGCATCGACACGCTCAGCGTCGACCCCGGCAGCTCCACGGAGCACCCCGTCCACCATGTCGTCCTGCCGGCTGGGATCTGGCAGCTCGAGGGGCTCGTGGGACTGGAGCGCGTGCCCGCACGCGGGGCCTGGCTCGTGGCCGCCCCGCTGCGTCTCGTCGACGGCTCCGGCGCCCCGGCCCGCGTCTTCGCGATCGTGCCGGCCGATGCCTGACGACGGGACCCTCGTGATCCGGCCCGTCCTGCCGGACGAGTGGCGGCGCTGGCGGGAGGTGCGCCTCCGCATGCTGCGCGACGATGCCGACTTCTTCAGCACGCGCTACGACGACATGGTGCGCGAGCCCGAGGCGACCTGGCGCAACTGGGTCGCGGGCGCGGCCGCGGGCGAGGAGAAGACACTGTTCGTCGCAGAGGAAGACGGCCGCTGGCTCGGCGTCGTCGGCGCCTTCGCCCGGGTCAACCCGCTCGAGGTGCAGCTGATCTCGATGTGGGTCGACCCCGCCGC
>DAIOGR010000412.1:0-2251 GCA_036745155.1 Gaiella sp. | reverse complement strand
AGCTACACGAGTCGCCGGAGAGCGGCTTCGTACTTCTTCGCCTGCGGGGGGGTGAGAACGTGCGAGAGCCGCAACACGGCATTGCCCACCAGGTAGACGCGCTCGCCGGGAATGGCCGGAGAGGCGGACCTGAAGATTGCGGAGACGTAGTCGAACCGTCGCTTCGCATCGGACCTGCTGGCGAACATCTCGACCGATCCGCCTGCCGAGACGGCGAAGCCGCCGCCGCCTACGTTGATCCTCCTGTCGCGGAAGTTGACCTTTCCGGTGTACTGACCGGGGCGTCCCAGGAGGTGATTCGCGTCGGTGGACGTGCTGTAGACCCTGAACTTCCCGATGGGGAGCCCGGCAGCCCGTAGCTTCACGACGACCTGTCGCGCGGTGGGCGTTCCGGCGGCAGGGCTCGACGCGCTTCCAACCTCGACCGCAAGCGATCCGAGCACGGCCATGACAAAGACCAGTCGCAGCATCTAGGGCCGATCATCCTCCCTGGCTCGGGTCGGGCGCAAGCCGAGCCGGAAAGGGTCGGCAGCGGTCGCTCTGGGGAGGCGACAAGCGCGGGGCGGGGGAGATGTGGAATACGAACTCGCTCGTCGCGGTGGCCGATCGCCCGCAGCGGCCTCGCCGGCAGGTGATCCAACGCGCCACCTCCTGCGTATAGATGGACATTAGCTCGACACAATGTCCTTCGAACCAAGGAGCCATTCATGCGCAAGCTCTCTCTCATCCTTGCGGCGTCACTCGTCGCTGTGCTCGCGGTGCTCGCGCCGGTCGCCACGGCCAAGCCTGCCGCAAGCCAGTCCGACATCGTCACGACCGCCGTCTCCGCCGGCCAGTTCAGCACCCTCGCTTCGCTTCTCCAGGCCGCCGGACTCGTCGACACCCTGAAGACGGGGGGCCCCTTCACCGTGTTCGCGCCGACCGACGCCGCGTTCGCGAAGGTGCCCAAGGCGACTCTGGACGCGCTCGCCGCAGATCCGGCGAAGCTGAAGGCCGTGCTCCTCTACCACGTCGTCCAGGGCAGCGTGCCGGCGAGCGAGGTCGTCAAGCTCACCTCCGCGAAGACGCTGAACGGCGCCAGCGTGTCGATCAAGGTGCAGGACGGGTCGGTGCTCGTGAACGGCGCGAAGGTCGTCACGCCCGACGTCAAGGCCTCGAATGGCATCATCCACGTGATCGACTCCGTGCTCCTGCCGCCGGCGGCCGCTGCGCCCGCGCAGAACATCGTCAAGACCGCGATCGCCGCCGGGCAGTTCAAGACGCTCGCATCGCTCCTGCAGAAGGCAGGCCTCGTCAAGACCTTGGGGCACGGTCGCTGGACGGTGTTCGCCCCGACCGACTCCGCGTTCGCGAAGGTGCCCAAGGCGACGCTCGCGCAGCTCGCCAAGGACCCGGCGCTCCTCAAGAAGGTCTTGCTCTACCACGTCGTCAAGGGCGCGGTGCCTGCGAGCAAGGTCGTCACCCTCTCGGGCAAGTCCGTCGTGACGGTGGCCGGCTCGCCGGTAAAGGTCACGGTCAGCGGCGGCAAGGTGTTCCTGAACGGCTCGTCGCGGGTGACGAAGACGGACGTCAACGCCTCGAACGGGGTCATCCACATCATCAACAAGGTGCTCATCCCCTCGGCGTAGCCTCCCCGCGCCACGGGAAGTGACGGACGACGGGCCGCGGGCGACCGCGGCCCGTCGTGTTCACCGATGTACCCTTGGAGAGTGGCGCAGCGGATCGTGGTCGGGCTCGACGGGTCGGAGCACGCTGCCGCCGCGCTCCGCTTCGCCGTCGAGGAGGCCAGGCTGAGAGACGCCACGCTCGTCGCCGTCCACGCCTGGACGTACGTGCCGCTGGCGCCGATCCAGCCCGGCTACGACCTGATGGAGGTTCCACCGGCCCACGTCGCCGAGGATCTGGAACGGGAGGAGGCTGCCGCGCACGGCGTGCTGGACGACGCGCTCGCCGGGATCCCCGCCGACGTCAGCGTGGAGAGACAGGTCGTCGCAGGCAGCCCGGCCGAGGCGATCCTCGACGCCGCCAAGGATGCGGTGCTCGTGGTCGTCGGTTCCCACGGCCACGGGCGACTGGCAGCGGCCCTGCTCGGCTCCGTCTCCAGCCGGGTGATCGAGCACGCAACCTGCCCCGTCGTCGTCGTACGCGGCTGACGTGCGCTTCTACCTGATCATCCAGGCCTCCGACGGCACCCGGCTGCCCACCGAGCGGATCGAGCTCGACCGCCTGCCGAGCGTCGGCACGGCGCTCA
>DAIOGR010000411.1:0-2263 GCA_036745155.1 Gaiella sp. | reverse complement strand
GCCTCGGTCTCGCCGACGCAGGCGATCACCTTCAGCCCTGCCTCGAGCGCCGCCTCGGCCCGGGCGCGGACAGTGTCGTCGGTTTCCCCGAAGTGCTGGCGGCGCTCCGAGTGGCCGACGAGCGCGCCGCGCACACCCAGCTCCACGAGCATCGGCGCCGAGATCTCGCCGGTGAAGGCCCCTTCGGATGCCCAGTGGACGTTCTGCGCGTAGATCGGCCACTCCTCACCGACCGCCGCCTCGAGCGAGACGAAGGGTGGGCAGATGACGACGTCGACGCCGTCGGGCGCCTCGAAGCGGTCGAAGAAGGCGAGTGTCTCGGCCGGCCCCTTGTACATCTTCCAGTTGCCTGCGATGAGCTTCATCTCATGCCTCCGGGATGGCCGCCACGCCGGGGAGCTCCTTGCCTTCGAGGAGCTCGAGGGAGGCGCCGCCGCCGGTCGACACCCACGACACCTCGTCGGCGAGACCGAGCTCCTGGACGGCGCGCACGGAGTCGCCGCCGCCTACGACCGAGTAGGCATCTGCCCGGGCGACGGCCTGCGCGACGGCCCGTGTGCCGTCGGCGAAGGCGTCCCATTCGAACACCCCCATGGGGCCGTTCCAGAAGATCGTCTTGGCCGACCGGATGTGCTCGCCGAACACGGCGGCGGTGGCGGGACCGATGTCCAGGCCGAGCCAGCCTGTGGGGACCGCGTCGACGGTGACGGTGCGGTGCTCGGCGTCGGCGGCGAACTCTCGTGCGGCGACGACGTCGACGGGCAGCTCGACCGCGAACGACAGCGGGTTGTCGACGCGTACCTGCTCGGCCATCTTGCCGCCGATCAGGACCGTGTCGGCCCGGCCGCCGAGCTGCTCGAGCACGGCGAGCTTGTCCTCGACCTTGGCGCCGCCGGCGATGAGCACGAACGGACGCTCGACCTCACCCAGCAGGCGCCTCAGGTGCTCGAGCTCGGAGAGCAGCAGCAGCCCCGCATAGGCGGGGAGCAGGTGCGCCACCGCCTCGGTCGAGCTGTGCGCGCGGTGGGCGGACCCGAACGCGTCGTTGACGAAGAGGTCCTGGCCGTCGGCGAGCTCGCGGGCGTACCCCTCGTCGTTCTTCGTCTCACCCGCGTGGAAGCGGGTGTTCTCCAGCACGTGCAGCCGCTCGTCGGCCACGAGCTCGCGCAGCCGCCGCTCGACCGGCGCCATCGCGTACTTCGCCCGGTCCTCCTCCGTCTTCGGCCGCCCCAGGTGCGAGCAGACCGTGACGGCAGCTGCGCCCCGGTCGAGGAGAAGGCGCAACGTCGGGATCGCCGCCCGGATACGCGTGTCGTCGGCGACACGGCCGCCCTCGAGGGGGACGTTCAGATCGGCCCGGACGAGGACGCGCTTCCCCTCCACGGCGGCCGTCTCGACCGAGCGCGGGAGCCTCACAGAAGCTTGCCCACGAGGTCGACGAGGCGGCAGCTATAGCCCCATTCGTTGTCGTACCAGCCGAACAGCTTCACGTTCTTCCCGTGCACCATCGTGAGCTTCGCGTCATAGATGCACGAGTAGGCCGAGCCCTGGATGTCGCTCGAGACGATCGGGTCGGGCTGGTACTGCAGGATGCCGGCGAGCGGCCCGGCGGCGGCCTCGCGGTAGGCGGCGTCGACCTCCTCCAACGTGACCTCGCGTCCGACCGTGACGACCAGGTCGGTCAGCGAGCCGGTCGGAACGGGGGCGCGCACGGCGACACCGTCGAGCTTGCCCTTCAGCTGCGGCAGCACGAGCCCGATCGCCTTGGCGGCTCCCGTCGAGGTCGGGATCAGGTTGATCGCGGCGGCGCGCGCGCGACGCAGGTCCTTGTGCGGCAGGTCGAGAATGCTCTGGTCGTTCGTGTAGGCGTGGATCGTGGTCATGAAGCCGGACTCGATCTCCGCGAGATCGTCGATCACCTTGGCGAGCGGCGCGATGCAGTTCGTCGTGCACGAGGCGTTCGAGACGATGTGGTGCTGCTCGCGGTCGTAGCCGGCATCGTTGACGCCGAGGACGACGGTGTAGTCGGGATCGGTCGCCGGCGCCGAGATGATGACCTTCTTGGCACCCGCGTCGAGGTGCTTCTGCGCCCCTTCTCGGCTCGTGAAGAACCCGGTCGACTCGAGCACGACCTCGACGCCGAGGTCGCCCCACGGCAGGGCAGCCGGATCCCGCTCGGAGAGCATCTTCATCTCCTCGCCCCCGGCTCGGATGACACCCTCGCCGAGCGAGACGTCGCCTGCGAACGGGCCCATCACGGAGT
>DAIOGR010000410.1:0-2273 GCA_036745155.1 Gaiella sp. | reverse complement strand
CGCACGTCTCCGTCGCGCACCTCGACGATGCGGTCGGCGATGCGGTCGAGGAAGTACCGGTCGTGCGAGATCACGATCACCGTGCCCGGGAACTTCTCGATCGCCGCCTCGAGCACCTCGACCGAGTCGATGTCGAGATGGTTCGTCGGCTCGTCGAGCACCAGCAGGTTCGGTCGCGCGAGCATCAGAAGCAGCAGCTGTAGGCGGGTGCGCTCCCCGCCCGAGAGGAGGCGGTTCGGTCGTCGCACCTGCTCGTACGGGAAGAGGAACTTCATCAGCAGCCCCACCGCGTCAGCTTCCGACACCGGGACGGCGCGGCGCACCGTCTCGAGCGGGGACGACTCCGGGTCGAGCGTGTCCTGGTCCTGAGCGAGGTAGCCGGTCGTGATCGAGGGGCCGACCCATACCGCCCCCTCCGTGGGCTCGAGCTCACCCACGATCGTCTTCAGCAGGACAGATTTCCCGGCGCCGTTCTCCCCGACGATGCCGATCCGCTCGCCGTGGACGACCGTGAGGTCGGCGCCGGCGATGATCGGCTCGTCGTCGAAGGCCAGGCCGAGCGAGCGCAGCTCGAAGACGCGTTGGCCGCCGCGCGTCGACGGCCGCAGCTGCAGCGCGATCTTGCGCCGCTCCAGCACCGGCCGGTCGACTCGGTCCATCCGGTCGATCTGCCGCTGCTTGTTGTTCGCCTGCCGGATGTTCCGCTTGTCCGGAACCCAGGATGCCCACAGCTTGAAGCGCTGGATCGCGGCCTCGAGCCGCTCGATCTCCTTCTGCTGCGTCACGTATGCCTGTTTCTGCCGCTCGAGCTCGAGGTCGCGCGCGACGGTGTACGCCGAGTAGTTCCCGTGCCAGACCCGGATCCTGCCCGCGTCGAGCGACGCGATCGTGGACACGATCTCGTCGAGCAGGTACCGGTCGTGGGAGACGGCCACGATCGCTCCTTCGAAGCGGCGCGCGAGCTCCTCGACCCGAGCGCGCCCGGCGTTGTCGAGGTGCGCCTCCGGCTCGTCGAGGAGCAGGACGTCGGGCCTCTGCTCGAGGCACGCGGCGAGTGCGATCAACTTGCGCTGGCCGCCCGAGAGTGCCTTGGTGGGGAGGAGGAGCTCGTCGTCAGAGAGACCTAGCTCGAGTAGCGTCGCGCGCGCCCGGCCGTCGGCGCTCGGGCCGCCGGCACCCTCCCAGCGCTCGAGCAGCTGCTCCTGCCGCCGCAGCACGCGGGTCATGCGGTCGAGGTCGTCGGCGAGCGCCGGCTCGCCGAGCTGCTCGGCGACCGCACCGAGCTCGTGCTCCAGCTCGACGAGGTCGGGTCGCGCGGCCAGGACTGTGTCGAGTGCCGTGCGCACATCACCCTGCGGGTGCTGGTCGAGGTAGGCGACGACGGCGCCGCGGCGCCGCGTCACGTCTCCGGAGTCCGGCGACTCGAGGCCGGCGAGCAGCTTCATCAACGTCGACTTGCCGCTGCCGTTCGCTCCGACCACGCCGATGCGCGCGCCCGGCTCGACGACGAGGTCGGCTCCGTCGAGGATCAGCCGCGAGCCGAACGATTTGCGCAGGGCCCGCCCTGCGAGCACGGTCACGGAATCGCCTCGTCGCTGCGGTCGGCGTGCGCCATGGCGCGCAGAGGGTAGCTACGGCGTGCGGAGCTTGTTCTTCAGCTCGTTCCAGCGCGCGGGGGTGCCGTACCCCTCGAAGCCGGCGACGAACCGGCCCTTTGCATCGATCAGGATCACCGCCGGCTGGTACTGGACGCCGAACCTGCGCGCCAGGCTTCGCTGCGGGTCGCTGATCGACGGCCAGGTCCACCCGTAGCGCTTCAGGAACGCGCGCGCGTTCGGCGGCGTGTCAGCTGCGTTGAGCCCGAGGAAGCGGTAGCCGCTGCCCTGCTGCTTCACCCAACGTGCGTAGGCACCCGCCTCGCTCTGGCAGGTCCCTCACCAGGACGACCAGACGTTGACGAAAACGGGCTTCCCCCGGAGCTGTGCCAGCGAGGCGGTGCCGCCCGTCACGGTCGCTCCGGCGACCGGGGGAGCCTGCGGGCGCGTTGCCGCCATGGCTGTTGCCGCCAGCGCGAGCGCGCACGCGACCAAGGCGAGGACCCCGGCTCGTCTCATCGACCTCGACTATACCTGGACGGGACCGGTAGAGGATTACGGATTCCTTACGCATTCTCGCCCCTTCGGGTTCAAGCTGCCCCCGGGGCCGCCGATAGAGGAGGTGATGAGACGCGTCGCCGTGATCACGGCGCTGGCCGCGCTCGGATGCCTGCTCGC
>DAIOGR010000409.1:0-2275 GCA_036745155.1 Gaiella sp. | reverse complement strand
GGCTCCCGGGTACGATCGGTAGGTGATGGACCATGAGATCTCCAACCGCAAGCGTGCGATCCTGCGGCGGGTAGTGGAGGAGTACGTCGCGACCGGCCAGCCTGTCGGCTCGAGGGCGCTCGTGGAGCGGTCGGGCCTCGAGGTGTCGTCGTCGACCGTGCGCAACGAGCTGGCCGAGCTCGAGGCTCTCGGACTGCTCACCCACCCCCATACCTCGGCGGGGCGCGTCCCTACCGACAGCGGCTACCGGCTGTATGCCGAGGAGCTCGTGGAGACGCTCGACAGCCGGCCGGAGCGCCTCTCGCTCGATTTGGCGACGATGCGGAACGAGCTCGAGAGCGCGCTGCAGTCGACGACGGAGACGCTCTCCCAGGCGACGCGGCTGCTCGCGCTCGTCACAGCGCCGGCGCTCGGAGCCGCCTCCGTGCGGCACGTCGACGTCCTGCAGCTGCAGCCGCGCGCCGTGATCGTCGTCGTGATCACCTCGACGGGCGGCGTCTCGAAGCGCGTGTTCGAGCTCGACGAGCCCGCCGACCCGGGCCTCGTCGACTGGGCACGAACGTATCTCGAGGAGCAGGTGATCGGGTTGACGCTCGGTTCGAGCACGCTCCGGCGCCGACTCGAGGATCCGGCGTTGCCCGCGCGCGAGCGCGCCTTCCTCGGGCGGTTGCGGCCGGCGTTCGTCGACGCGGTCGGCGACGACGGGCCGCAGCTCTTCATCGGCGGTGCAGCCGGCTTGCTCGGCGACGCGCGCGGCTCGGAGCTCGAGGCCTGCCAGCGCCTGCTCGACGTGCTCGAGCGGCGCGCAGCCGTGCTCGAGCTGCTCTCTGACGCACTCGATCCGCGGCGCACGGTCGTTCTGGTGGGGCCGGAGGTGGAGGGCGGGCAGCTCCACGACGTCTCGTACGTCGGAGCGAGCTACGGCCTCGCCAGCCGCTCGCTCGGCTCGGTGGCGCTGCTCGGGCCGTTGCGGATGGACTACGAGAAGGCGATTCGCACCGTCCGCGCTGCCGCGTTCGAGCTCTCCCGCCTCGTCGAGGACGTCTACGACGGGGCCTGAGCGCTCCCGCGGTGTCGCTACTCTCGAGGGCGAAATGGCGACTGCCGAGCGCGACTACTACGAGATCCTGGGTGTCGACCGCGGCGCGAGCGACGCCGACATCAAGAAGGCTTTCCGCCGCCTCGCCCGCGAGCTGCACCCCGACGTATCGGGCGCGCCCGACGCCCAGGAGCGCTTCCGCGAGGTCGCCGAGGCGTACGAGGTGCTTTCGAACCCCGAGACACGGGAGACCTACGACCGCTTCGGCCGCGCCGGCCTCAGGAACGGTGGGTTCGCACCTGCGGATTTCGATCTCGGCAACCTCTCGGACATCTTCAGCGCCTTCTTCGGGGAGGGCCTGTTCGGCCAGTCCGCGACCCGGGGCGCCCGTCCCGATCGCGGCGCCGACGTGCCTGCCGTCGTCGAGATCGCGCTGGCCGAGGCGTTCACGGGGGTCACCACCGAGGTCCCGATCCGGGTCGCAGTGACCTGCGATACCTGCGGCGGCAACGGCGCCGCTCCGGGGACTGCGCCGGTCACATGTGAGACGTGCGGCGGCGCCGGCCGCGTGCAGCAGGTGTCGCAGAGCGTATTCGGCCAGTTCGTCCGCTCCGGCACGTGCCCACGCTGCAGCGGCGCCGGCCGCCTGGTCGAGAGCCCCTGTGATCGCTGCGACGGAGCCGGCCGCTACCTCGACGACCAGGCGCTCTCCGTCGAGGTGCCCCCCGGAATCCATGACGGCCAGCGCATCCGGCTGCGCGGGGAAGGCCACGCCGGAGCGCTGGGCGGCCCGACGGGCGACGTCTTCGTACAGGTGCGCGTGCGCCCGCAGGAAGGGCTCGAGCGGGACGGCGACGACCTTCACGCACTGGTCGAGCTGACGATGACCGAGGCTGCGCTCGGGACGAGCGTGCAGGTAGTGCACCCGGACGGCCCGGTCGAGCTCGTGGTGCCCGCCGGGGCGCAGCCGGGTGATGTCCGTGTCGTCAGGGGCCGGGGGATGCCGGTGCTCTCGAGCAACAGGCGCGGCGACCTCCACGTTCACGTCGCGGTGCGGGTGCCGCGGCAGCTCACGGCCGAGCAGCGCACGCTCGTCGAGCAGCTCGGCGCGTCGCTCGGCGACGACGCCTACCGTGGCGACGACGGCTTCTTCGAGCGCCTCAAGAGCGCGTTCCGCTGACGCGTGGGCGAGGTGGCACCGGCGGCGCGCAGGACGGGCCTCCTGATTCCCGTGCG
>DAIOGR010000408.1:0-2276 GCA_036745155.1 Gaiella sp. | reverse complement strand
TCGGTGGCGTCAGGCGATGTCGACCTTGATGACGTTGGTGGAGCCGGGGATGTTCACTGCAGTGCCGGCCGTGATGACGACACGGTCGCCCGTGCTGACGATGCCGCTCGCGCGGGCGGTGTCGAGGGAGCGGTTCCAGAGGTCTTCGACGTCGTCGGTCTCGGGGATCTCGAGGGGCCTGACGCCCCATTCGAGTGCCATGTGCCGGAGCGAGTGCTGGTCGTGGGTGATGGCGATGATGGGCCGGCGGGGGCGTAGGCGGGCAACGGCGGAGGCGGTACGACCGGTGAAGGTCGGCACGAGGATGGCTTTGACGGAGAGCGCTTCGGCGATGTCGCAGGCGGCGTTCGACATGGCCTGGCCGATTGTCGGCTCGTCGTCCGCGTGCGGGATCTCGTGGCGGTAGTCGAGGCTGGGCTCGACGGCGCGCGCGATGCCGTCCATCACCTGGATCGCCTCGACAGGGAACTCGCCGACGGCGGTTTCGCCGGAGAGCATGATCGCGGACGTGCCGTCGAGGATGGCGTTCGCCACGTCGGAGGCTTCGGCCCGGGTTGGCTCGGGCTGGTGGATCATCGACTCGAGCATCTGCGTGGCCGTGATCACGGGCTTGCCGCGCTCGAGGGAGCGGCTGATGATCCGCTTCTGCAGGAGTGGGACGTCGGCGGCGCCGATCTCCACGCCGAGGTCGCCGCGGGCGACCATCACGGCGTGCGATTCGGCGAGGATCTCGTCGAGTGCGGCGATCGCCTCGGCCTTCTCGATCTTCGCGATCACGTGTGCCTGGGATCCTCGTGCCTCGATCAGCGTGCGGAGCGCGCGCACGTCGGAGGCGGAGCGGACGAACGAGAGCGCCACGAAGTCGACGTCGAGCCCGAGGGCGAACTCGAGGTCGTCGAGGTCCTTGCGGGTGAGCGACGGGATGGGAAGTGGGATGCCGGGGAGGTTGACGCCCTTGTGGGAGGAGACCTCGCCACCGGTGATCACCTCGCAGCGGGCGCGGCCGCGCTCGACGGCCTCGATGCGCAGCCTCACGTGGCCGTCGTCGATGAGCACGTCATTGCCGGGCTGGAGCACGGTGGCGAGCACTGCCGGGCTGACGGGGATGTCGTCGTCGCGAGCGGTGTCCTCGCCGGCGATCACGACGGTGGAGCCGCGCTCGAGGCGGATCGGTGCCGGGAGGTCGCCCACCCGGAGCTTGGGGCCCTGCAGGTCGGCGATGAGGGCGATGGGGCGCCCTGCGGCCGACTCGGCGTCACGGACGAGCTGTGCCCGCCTGGCATGATCCTCGTGGGTGCCGTGCGACATGTTGAGGCGGGCGCCGTCCATGCCGGCGTCGATGAGCGCGGCGATCGTCTCGGGTGTCGTCGAGGCCGGCCCGATCGTGGCGACGATCTTCGTCCGGCGGACATGGCTGGTCACGGCGCTCATCCGCGTGCGCGCGGGAACATGTCCCAGCCGGGGTAGCGGGCGTGCTCGCCGAGCTCGTCCTCGATGCGCAGCAGCTGGTTGTACTTCGCGGTGCGGTCGGAGCGAGCCGGGGCGCCGGTCTTGATCTGCCCCGAGTTCGTCGCGACGGCGAGGTCGGCGATGGTGGCGTCCTCCGTCTCCCCGGAGCGGTGCGAGATGATGGTGGCGTAGCCGTTCCTCTGGGCGAGCTCGATCGTGTCGAGGGTCTCGGTGAGCGTGCCGATCTGGTTGACCTTGACCAGGATCGCGTTCGCGACCTTCTCCGCGATGCCGCGGCGCAGGAAGTCGACGTTCGTGACGAAGAGGTCGTCTCCGACCAGCTGGAGGCGGCCGCCGAGCCGGTCGGTGAGCGTCTGCCAGGTGGGCCAGTCGTTCTCGGCGAGCCCGTCCTCGATGGAGACGATCGGGAAACGGTCGGCGAGGTCGGCCCACAGGTCGATCATGCCGCCGCCGTCGAGGGTGCCGCCCTGCCGTTCGAGCACGTAGGCGCCGTCGCGGTAGAGCTCGCTCGTGGCAGGGTCGAGCGCGATTGCGACCTTGTCGCGATGGCCGGCCCGGTCCGCGGCTTCGAGAATGGCCTCGCAGGCGTCGTAGGCGGAGCCCAGGTCGGGCGCGAAGCCGCCTTCGTCGCCGACACCGGTGGCGAGACCGCGTTCCTTCAGCAGCGCCTTGAGGGCGTGGTAGCACTCGACGCCGATCCGGAGCGCCTCGGAGAAGGTGTCGGCGCCGGCGGGCACGAGCATGAACTCCTGGAAGTCGAGCGAGTTCTGCGCATGGGCGCCGCCGTTGACGACGTTCATCAGGGG
>DAIOGR010000407.1:0-2284 GCA_036745155.1 Gaiella sp. | reverse complement strand
GCAGCCGTCAGTGCGTGCTGGTGGCGGTGCGGCGCTTGCCGCGCTCTGCGCGCAGGGCGTCGATTCGCTCGTGCAGGAGACGCCGCTCCTCGGCGATCTGGCGCTCGCGCGCCTGCAACACCTCGAGCTGATCGCCTGCGGCGTAGATCTCGGCCGTGACGCCGCTGCGGAGGAAGTCGATGCGGTCGTGCAGCACCGCGCGCCGCCTCGAGAGCGTCTTCTCGGCTCCCTCGCAGCGGCGCAGCTGCTGGGTCAGCTCGCCGTCGGAGAGGGTGGAGGGGTCGGCCCACACACCGGCCTGGCCCGCGGTCGCCGCGGGTGCATTCGCATCCATGCCCTGGGTATCGGCGATCTCGGCGACCCCGGCATCCCCCTTCCGCGTCAGCCGCCGTCGACCAGTTCCTCGCGACGAGAGCCTCCGCGAGGGCTGCGCCGGCAAGTACGATCCTCCGCATGAGCAGCTACGAGCAACTCACCACGCAGTCGGTTGCAGTCGACCGCGACCGCGCACGCGCCGTCTTCGGCCAAACCATGGGCCTCGTCGCCCTCACCGCCGGCGTCGCCGCCCTCGGTGCATACCTTGGTCGCGACCTCTCCCGCGGCTGGGGGATCGTCGCGATGATCGGCGCGTTCGCCTGCATCATCGGGCTCAACGTCGCGATCCGGCGTTCCGAGCAGCTTGCGATCGGTCTCCTCTTCGGCATGGGGGCGCTGCTCGGGATTAGCGCGGCGCCGATCCTCGTCTACTACGCCTCCGTCAACCCGTCGGCGCTCTGGCAGGCAGGCGGCGCGACGGCGCTCTTCATCGGCGGCTTCGGCGCCTACGGGTACGCGACGCGCCGAGATCTCGCCCCGATGGCGCGGTTCCTCTTCTTCGCGCTGCTCGGGCTGATCGTGTTCGGGTTGGTGATGCTGTTCGTGGCGATCCCGGGTGGCAACGTGATCTACGCGGTGCTGGGCCTCGTCATCTTCGCCGGCTACACGATGTACGACTTCCAGCGGCTGCAGCGCGCGGACTCGATCCGGGCGGCGCCGTTGCTCGCCGCCTCGATCTTCCTCGACATCTTCAACGTCTTCCTGTTGCTGCTGTCGCTGTTCGGCGGGGGAAGCCGGAACTAACGCATGCCGGTCGTGCGGCGCCTGATCGGCGTCTACGACGCTGACGGCTCTCTGCGCGGCGAGGTCGCCTATCTCGTCGGGCGTGCGCTGGGGCGGCGGCACTGCTCGCTGTGCGACATCACCCACGGCCGGGTACGGGAGAAGGAGGCCTGGCGTGCCTGCCGCCCGGGTCTGCCCGTCCCGTTCGAGACGTTGCATCTCGACGAGCGCTCCGCCCAGGTACGGGCCGCAAGCGACGGGGCGGCGCCGTGCGTGCTCGCGCAGATCGACAGCGAGCTTTCCGTCCTCGTCGGCACCTCGGCGCTGGAGGCGTGCGGGGGCGACCCGCAGCGGCTCGTCGAGACGCTCGAGGCAGAGGTTGCCGCGCAGGGGCTGTCGTGGGCGTAGCCCGGCACCGCTCGCGGTGAATCGGCAAGGTGCCTGTGGATGAGAAGTTGCAGCTACGACACAAAGGGTGTCTCCCCCAGGGAGACACCCTCCGGGAGACACCCGGCCGGGTCGGCATGAGCGAGCTGCGGCGGTTTTCGCTCTCGGAGCTCGGGGACGGCGTGACGCCGTGGGTCGAGCCGGCGGAGCCGTTCACGGAGCTCGTCGCGTCGTGGGCGGCGGACACGCCAGCGGGTGCCCACGTCGAGATCGGCGCGCAGGTGCGGGTCGAGGACGATGTGAGCGACTGGTACTCGCTGGGACGTTGGGCCTCCCACGACAAGGCGTTCCGGCGCGCCTCTGTGCCCGGGCAGGAGGACGCGCTGGGAGCTGTGGAGGTCGACGTGCTGGCGGCGCGCGCGGCGGCCTTCACCGGCTACCGGCTACGCGTCGTGCCGACAGGCGAGCCGTTGCTGCGCGCGCTCGCCGGCTCTGCGTCAGCTGCCGCCGGCGTGCTGGATACGCCGAGCGAGCCGCTCGGCCGCGCGGTCGACCTCGGCGTGCCTGCCTTCGCGCAGATGACCCACCACGGCCACTTCCCCGAGTACGGCGGCGGCGGCGCCTCCTGGTGCAGCCCCGCCTCGCTTGCGATGGTGCTCGCGTTCTGGGGCGCAGGGCCGACGGCGGACGAGCTCGCGTGGGTGGGGGAGGGGCACGCGGATCCCCAGGTCGACCACGCCGCCCGCGGCACCTACGACGCGGCCTACGACGGTTGCGGCAACTGGTCGTTCGGCGCCGC
>DAIOGR010000406.1:0-2293 GCA_036745155.1 Gaiella sp. | reverse complement strand
GCGCCGGAAGCGCCCTGGCCGCAGATACACACCAACCGTAGGCGGGCCGGCCCGGGGCTCATGCCCCTTCCGGGTGATAGAGGGGTGCAGATCACTCCATCGAGGGATGTGCGGGCAACCAGCACCTCCTCGACGAGCGGCCGGGCGACCCCCAGCCCTACGAGACTCGTCGACGCGTCGCCCCACGACGCCTGGCGCGACGCGCGGAATGCCTCGCGATCCTGCGCTATGTTCTGAGCGTGTTCGCGCACGCATTTCAGGCTCTGATGATGGCCCTGCTGCCAGGGCCTATCGGCGTGCGCTAGTTCGACCGCCGATCAAACCGGCCCCACAAGATGCGGGGCCGACACGCTCATCGGTGGCTGGCCCCGCGAGGGCCAGAAAGGAGAGTCCGATGAGCACCAGGCGACGCTTCTACATCACCACCGCCATCCCCTATGTGAATGGCGACCCACATCTCGGCCACGCGCTGGAGCTCGTGCAAGCGGACGTGCTTGCGCGGCATCGCAGGCTTCGCGGCGAGGAGGTGCGCTTCCTCAGTGGCACCGACGACAACGCGCTCAAGAACGTGGATGCTGCGCTCGCCGCGGGCCTGCCGGTGGCGGAGTTCGTTGCAGAGAAGGCGCAGCAGTTCGTCGATCTCACCACGCCTCTGCAACTGTCGAACGACGACTTCATCCGCACCAGCACCGATTCTCGGCACCGCCGCGGCGTCGAGCGGCTCTGGGCTGCGTGCGCCGGGGCCGATGATCTCTACCAGCGCGACTACACGGGGCTCTACTGCTCCGGCTGCGAGGCGTTCGTCCTTCCCGCAGAGCTGCACGATGGCCTTTGCCCGGAGCACAATGAGGCGCCGGAGTTGGTCGTCGAGCGCAACTGGTTCTTCCGCCTGTCGCGCTATCAGAACGAACTCCGCGACCTGATCGCGAGCGGTCGGTTGCGTGTCGAGCCGGAGCACCGGCGGAACGAAGTGCTCACCTTCATCCGGAGCGGACTCACTGACTTCAGCGTATCTCGCGCACAGAAGCGCGCCCACGGCTGGGGTATCCCGGTGCCGGGAGACTCGACGCAGGTGATCTACGTCTGGTTCGACGCGCTCGCCAACTACATCACCGCGCTCGACTTCGGCCTCGAGGGAGGTTCCTACGACGAATGGTGGCGCGAGAGCGACGAGCGGCAGCACGTGATCGGCAAGGGCATCATCCGGTTTCACGCGATCTACTGGCCCGCGATTCTGCTCTCCGCCGGGCAGCCGTTGCCGACCACCATCTCTGTTCACGATTACCTGACGATCGAAGGGCAGAAGCTCTCCAAGTCGCTCGGCACCGCGATCGGCCCGGCGGAGGTGATCGACCGCTACGGACCCGACGCACTTCGCTGGTGGTTTCTCCGCGATGTGCCCCGCGCAGGAGATGCCGACTTCCGCTCCGAGCTGATCGCCATCCGCGCGAACGAGCTCGCCGACGGCCTCGGCAACCTGATTAACCGGACGATCGCGCTGGTCAACCGCCACGGGGCCGAGGGCACGCGGACCCAGGGAGGGACGGTCGTGGAAGCCGCCTCGCTCCTGTCGTTGTGCGCGGGGCTGCCATGGGCGATCGACGAGGCCCTCGCCGCGTTCGACCTGCGGCGTGCCGCGTCCGCGCTGTGGGAGGTCGTCTCAGAGGCAAACCGCCTCGTCTCGGCGACGCAGCCGTGGGAGCTCGTGAAGGTCGCACGCACCGGAAACGACCGCGCTGCGGCCCGGTTGGATGCCGTGCTCGGCGTGCTGCTCGACGCTTGCTCGTGCATCGCTCACGAGCTGCGCCCGTTCCTGCCGGTTGCGGCGGAACGGATCAGCGTCGCACTGGCCGATCGGGATACGCGGCGGGGACGTGCGCTCTTCCCGAAGGTGGAGGCGTTGGCGTAGCGACGAAGACTGCGGCGCCTTCGGCTTCGCAACCGCCGTCCACCGAGGCGTCGTGGTCTTCCATGCCTCGCCGCGACGAAGTCCCCCGATCGTCACGTCGTCGAGCTTGTTGACGACGACCGCGTCCTGCTGTCAGAGGAGGGCCGGCTTGAACGCGTCGCCCCACGACGCCTTGCGCGCCGCGCGGAACGCTTCGCGGTCGCGCTTGGAGACGACGACGCTGCGCAGCCCCTCGGTCGCGCAGAGCTCCAGCCGGACGTGGCCGCCGCGCACCTGCGGATGGCGCAGGATCCGGGCAGGCACGCGGGCGAGCTCGTCCCGCACCACGACGACGTAGGCGAACTTCTCGTCCTCGAAGCCTGCGCTCGCCGCCTTCGCGGAGCG
>DAIOGR010000405.1:0-2298 GCA_036745155.1 Gaiella sp. | reverse complement strand
TGCCGACCTCGAGTGCCATGGGCGGAGCCTAGCCTGCATGCGGACTTCCGCTGACACGGAAGCACGGGAACTCGCTCCAGGACGCCACGCCACGGGCGCGGGTGTCTCCCCTGCCGTTCCGGGAGACACCCGCCTTTGCCACAACAACCACGGGCCCGGCCCGGCAACCGTCCGCACCGCGCTCTCTGACGCCTCCGACGCGTCGCTGCGCGTGAGTGGCCCGTAGAGGAAGGGCCGGCCCACCACCCGCCCCTGACGCCTCCGAGGCCGCACCGGAGGCCGGCTCCGCCGGCCGCAGGTGAGGCCGCTCGGTGGCGTCAGGGGGTCAGAGGCCGAAGCCGACGCGAGCGTCGCGTGCAAATCGCTTGACGTAGACGACGCGGGTGAGCACGACGGCGATGCGGCCGTCGTCGGTGTCGAGCTGGTGGGTGCCCTGGGCGCCGGAGGCGAGGGCGTGCTCGAGCGCGTCTGCGCCGGCGGGCGGCACGTTCGCCGCGAGGATCGGCCCTCCGGCGAATGCGATCTCGACGCGGACGGAATCGGCGACGTCAGGCAACGGATACCACCTCCGTGAGGACGCCGTGGACGGCGTCGGGATGGACGAATGCGACCTGCAGGCCGAAGAGGCCGGCGCGTGGCTCGTGGTCGATCAGCTCTGCCCCCTCCCGTGCGAGCCGGGCGAGCGCGGCGGCGACGTCGTCGACCTCGTAGGCGACGTGGTGCATGCCGGGGCCCCGCTTGGCGAGGAAGCGCCCGACCGGGGTGTCGGCGGCGGTCGGTGCGAGCAGCTCGATGCGGCTGCCACCGCCGATCAGCAGGGATGCGGCTTCGACGCCCTGGTCCGGGACGGTGGCGCGATGCTCGAGGGTGGCTCCGAGGAGCCGGCTGTAGGTTGCGATCGCCTCGTCGAGGTCGGGGACGGCGACGCCGAGGTGGTGGATGCCGCGCGTGGTCACGCGGCCGATGCTAGCGGCGGAAGGGGTTACAGGCCCCAGAGGGATTGAAGAAACGCGGCGCCCCTTAGCCGGGCGCGCGCAGCGCGCCCCTTCAGGATCTCGCGCGTCAGCCGCGCAGCGGCTGAGCCGCGAACAGCAAGCATCGAGTGGGGCTTGTCGCAACGAGCATTTCGAGTCGCACGTTGCGACAAGCCCCACTAATCGGCGGTGCGCTCGAGCATGCGGATGGTGCCGACCGTCTCGGCGGAGCTCGACTCCTGCTGCACGTTCGCCATCATGGCGTGGAACTCGTCGCGGTCGAGGGTCTCCTTCTCGAGCAGCGCCTCGGCGAGGCGGTCGAGCGTGGCCCGGTGCTTCTGCAGGAGCCGGATCGCCTCGTCGTAGGCGTGATCGGTGAGGCGTGCCTGCTCGCTGTCGCGCAGCCGCTTCGTCTCCTCGGAGAGGGCGTAGTTGTCGGCGCGCATGGTGCGGGACGGTGCCACGTCGGACATGCCGTACTCGAACACCATCGAGCGGGCGATCTGGGTGACCTTCTCGAGGTCGCTGGCGGCGCCGTTCGTGACGCGGCCGAAGACGATCTCCTCGGCGGCGCGGCCGCCGAGGGCCACCTTCATCACGTCGAGGAGCTCTTCCTTGGTGTGGAGGTAGCGGTCCTCGACGGGGAGGTAGTAGGCGAGCCCGAGCGCGTCGCCGCGGCCGACGATCGTCACCTTCTGCACGGGCATCACGTCGCCCATCAGGTGCGCGAGCAGCGCGTGGCCGCCCTCGTGGTAGGCGAGGATCCGCTTCTCCTTCTCTGAGACGATCCGCCGCCTCTGCAGCCCGGTGAGGATGCGCTCCATGGCGGCCTCGAAGTCGCCGTGGCGGATGTACTGCTGGTTCTTGCGGCCGGCGAAGATGGCGGCTTCGTTCGCGATGTTCGCGAGGTCGGCGCCGGTCAGGCCCGCGGTGCGCCGCGCCAGCTGGCCGAGGTCGACGTCTGCGCCCAAAGGCTTGGAGCGGGTGTGCACGCGCAGGATCTCCTCGCGGCCGGAGAGGTCCGGAGGCGAGACGTGGATCTGGCGGTCGAAGCGGCCGGGGCGCAGGAGTGCCGGGTCGAGGTCCTGCAGCCGGTTCGAGGCTCCCATCACGACGACCTCGTCGCGGGCGCTGAAGCCGTCGAGCTCGACGAGCAGCTGGTTGAGGGTCTGGTCGTGCTCGCGGTTGAAGGCTCCGCCGGCGCGGGCGGTGCCGACGGCGTCGAGCTCGTCGATGAAGACGATCGAGGGCGCGTTCCGGCGCGCTTCTTCGAAGAGCTTGCGGATGCGGGCGGCGCCGAGGCCGGCGAACATCTCGACGAAGG
>DAIOGR010000404.1:0-2315 GCA_036745155.1 Gaiella sp. | reverse complement strand
GCTCTACGCCACGGCAAGCACTGGGCCGAGGTCTTTCGCGACAACGCGCTGCCGCGGAAGCGTGATCGCGATGGCGCCGTCCTCCTCGAGGATTCTGCGCGCATTGACGATGGTGATGCCCACGATCGCGCCATCCGAGCCGTAGCGGAGTGCGTGCCCTTCCTCCGACTCGTCCCAGTCGACCGCTGTGCCTGGGTCGCCGACGTGGAGGTAGAGGACGTCGGCGGCGCGGTCGTAGTCGACCCGGTCGAACTCGATGCCCGCGATCTTCACGCTCATGGAAAAGCCCTTCTCGGGAATGCCGTCACGATCCGGCCCTCGCCGTGTTCGTAGTGTACGACCACCTTCACGAAGCGGGTTGGGCCGGGACCGGCGAGGTAGAACCACTCCTCGTCCGTCCAGCGCCCGTGCCGGCGAACCGCAGGTGCAGCGAGCCCCAGAAGGATCGTCTCGAGCTCGTCCCCGAGCTCTTCGTGATCCTCGAGAATGTGGAGCCAACGCTCTGTGGAGAGCACGACCCGTCGGCCGTCAGGGTCTGTCGTGTCCCACACCGTTCGATCGTTGCTACCGAGCCAGTCTGCCGCAATCCGCTTGTTGGGACCTGTCCATCAGCACCACTGTGAAAGACACAGTGGTGGTCGTCGCTACGTTGCCGCGACGAATTGCTCGTAGCGAACGGCGAGGAGTTCCCGGCTAGGTCGCGACGCCTGCCGGCGTGGCAGCACTATTGCCTTCCGATGCGCCCCCTTGAGGAGGTCGAGCATTGGCCCATCCTCGTCATCGAGCAGGCGCGGGTGGACGCGCACCTCGTAGTCGGGCGAGACGCCGACGAGGTCCTCGTCGAACGCGCGGTGGTGGATGGAGCAAAGGCTGAGGCCGTTGGGCACTGTCGGCTCTCCCGCGGCATCGGCGTCACTGACGATGTGCGCCGCGTCGAGGAGCCGCGGCTCCTTCAGCCGGCAAATGGTGCACTGGTTCGCGTAGGCCGGAAGCACCCGGGCGCGGAATCGCACCTGGTGGAGGCGCACCCGAGTCTCGCGGACGGCGTAACGACGCTCGATCGGATCCTCGGGCAGACGGGGCTCGCGCTCGTCATACGGCCCGACCATCCGGCCTGGTGTCAGCATCACGGAGTGGCTTAGCGGGACGTCTGACGTCACGAACACCGGCCACTCCGGGCGGTACCACCCCGGACGCGTGCCTACGAAGTACGCGATCGGCACCTGTAGCTCGAAGGCCGCGCGAAGCGCACGGTTGTCTGGCAGGTCGATCGAACCGGCTCGGTACGCGTAGACGAAGCCGTCCGGTGTCTCCTGATCGTCATAGGGCGACTTGTAGGAGGTGTTGACGCTCAGAGCGGCCGGGCCCCGCTGCGCGGCAGCCCGGTAGATGCCCTTCTGGTAGTTGAGAAACGGGACGCGCCGGCCGCGGAACGCGAATCCCTGGTCGAGCCCGCCGGTGTACGGGAGCTCGGGGCCGTGCTTGGCGCAGAGGACATCGAGCGAGGCGAAACAGGATGAACGGATGTCGTCGTCGCGCACGCGGCGAATCATCTCTCGAACGGGGCGATCTGTGTGGGCAGTGTGAGATGCGAAGTCGGCACGAAGTCGACACATGTAGCGCGGTACCATTCTTGTATGACGAATCGTGATACAGTGGACGTCGTGCCTGACCGCGCGATCTCCGTTCGTCTCGACCCGGAGGCGGATGCTGCCCTCGAGGCGCTCGTCGCGTCGGGGCTGACGCAGTCGCAGGCGATCCGGCTCGCACTCGTCGAAGCGGAACGTCGCCGCGCCGGCGACGGCTCGCTCGCTGCCGAGGCTGCGCGGCTTGCAGCCGACGAGGGCGACCGTCGCGAGATCGCAGACGTTCGCGCGTTCATGGACGAGCTTCGTGCAGCGTGGTGAGGTCGTGCGCCTGCGCGCACCCCGCGGTGCGCGCGGTCGCGAGCAACGAGGGCCCCGCTACGGCGTCGTGCTCCAGGCAGGAGACCTGCTCGCCCTTTCGACCGTCATTGTCGCACCGACCTCCACGGATGCGCAGCCGGCCTCGTTCCGGCCGGAGATCAGCGTGTCACGTTCGCGCACGCGCGTGCTCGTCGACCAGCTCACCGCCGTCGACCGCTCCAGGCTAGGCGCTTTCGCCGGCACGCTCACCTGGGAGGAGCTCGCCGACGTCGACAAGGCGATTCAGGTCGTGCTCGGCCTCACCCGCTGACGGCACCCCTCGGCTGCGGTGCGCCGTCCGCTCAGGCTCCGGCAGTGCCCGCCGACGCGCGAGCAGCGAGGATGCGGGCCAGTCGGACCTCGGCGGCG
>DAIOGR010000403.1:0-2316 GCA_036745155.1 Gaiella sp. | reverse complement strand
GACGTCGAGGCGCGAGGCGCGTCCGTCCCGCGGCAGCTCGACCGGGCGGGTGCCCCAGACCGCGAGCGGCGCGCCCGACTCGACGATGCCGAGGCAGGACAGCTCCGTCCCGGGGGGCGGCATCTCCGCGAGGGTGGCGAGCACCGAGTGGCCGAGCGCCCGCCCGTGACGGTCGGCCACGGCGACGTCGCCCGTGTACTGCTCGCGCGGGGCGAGATCGCCGGAGGCGCCTTGCAGGAAGAGGCACGGCACACCCGTCGTGCCCTCCACGACCTCGCGCATCGCGCCGGGGAAGTCGGGCGAGACGAGCGTGTTCTGCCAGGCGAGCGTGGTGGGGTGACACGCGTAGTTGACGAGGATTGCCTGGATCGTGCCGTCCGCGGCGGCGACACGGCCGACGAGGAGGGTGTCGTCCGCCTTCGCAGCCGGGTTGTAGCCGACGACGTAGCGCCCGTCCTCGGGCAGGTCGCGGTTGCCGGCGACGCTCGAGCGGCCCGTCGCCCACGTCACCGTGCCGGGCGCGGCGGACGCGACGGCCTCGGCCGCCGCCTGGACGGCGGCGTCACGCACGGCGTCGAGGTACGGGGCGATCAGGTGGCCACCCGGCTGCCCTGCCTCCCCCCTGGAGGTGCACGGGCCGGCGTGGGTGTGGCTGAGATGGAGGAGCACGCGGGCCGGGTCGAGGTCGAGGCGTTTCAGCACGGCGCCGCGCACATGCCACTCGTCGGCGGGGTCCTGCCACCAGCCGAGGTCGGCGGCGATCAGGACGAGCGGGTCGGGCTCACCGTCGGCCAGGAGCGCCAGCGCGGTCAGCGTGAGCGGCCGGTGCGTGCCGGTCGAGACGTCTTCCGTGGCCGGGCCCCAGACGCGGAAGAAGATGCCAACGGGAGGCGTGATGTCGCGCCGCGCCACCCCGATCGAGCCGGCGAAACCGGGCAGCGGGTCGGCAAGGCCGGTCGCGGCGCGCGCGTCGGTGGTGGGTCGCCCACTCATGCCATGCAGACCCCGCCGTCGACGTCGTACGCCTGCCCTGTGATCATCCGCGCGTCCTCGCCGGCCAGGTACACGATCAGCGGGGAGACGTCCTCGGGGTCGAGCCGACCGCCGATCGGCGTCAACCCGCGCTCGTACTCCTCCCGCTCCCGCCCGAGCCGCTGGACGTCGTACTCCACCCGAAGGTCGTTCACCCTCGTGCGCACGGGCCCGGGGCAGACGCAGTTGACCGTGATGCCTTCAGCCGCGTGCTCGAGCGCGAGTGTCCGCATCAGGCCGAGCACGCCGTGCTTGCTCGCGACGTAGGCGCCGCCGTGCAGGGAGGGCACTCGGCTGTTGATCGAGGCCACCGTGATGATGCGCCCCCAGCGCTGCGACCGCAGGTGCGGCAGCACCGCCTTCGAGAGCAGGTAGGGAGCCGTCAGGTTGATCTCCAGCGTGAGGTCCCAGAACTCGTCCCTGAACTCGGCGAGTGCGCGCGGGTCGGCGCTGCTGCCGATGCCGGCGTTGTTGACGAGGATGTCGATCGGCCCGAACGGGACGACGGCGCGCTCGACGAGCCCCGTGGTCTGCGAACGATCGGAGAGGTCGCAGGCCAGGCTGGCGGCCTCGCCGCCGGCAGCCCTGATCTCTGCAACGGTCGTGTCGAGCTCGTCGACGCTGCGCGCCGTCGCGACGACCGTCGCGCCGGCTGCGGCGAGAGCGAGTGCCGTCGCCCGACCGATGCCTCGCCCTGCGCCCGTCACCAGGGCCACACGGCCCTTCAGGTCTGCCACCTGTTCCCCCCTCTGCTCATTGCTGCTCGGGGACGTGCCCCGCTCCGGGGAGGCGGACCACCCGCGTCGAGTAGCCGTCGTCCGAAAGCTCGATCAGGCGGTACCCGGGGGGAGCCTGGACGAAGAGGGGGACGTCGCTCGTGTCGCTGAACTGGAGCCCGGTCGACGGTGTCGTCACGATCTCGGCCTGGCCGACCCGGTGCGACGACTCGTGGTGGACGTGGCCGCAGCACACGAGCCGGATCCGGGGCTCCTCCACCATCAGCTCCTGGAGCAGCTCCTTGCCCTCGAGCCCGATGCGGTCGAGCCACGCGCGGCCGAGCGTCACCGGCGGATGGTGCATGAAGAGTGCGACCGCATCCGGTCGCTGCCGGCGCATCTGCTCGTGGATCCACTCGATCTGCTCGCCGTCTATCCTGCCCGCCACCTCGCCGGTCAGCTGGGTGTCCAGGCCCAGGCAGAGCCACGCGCCGGCGGGGAAGGCGAAGGCGATGCGCTCGGAGCCCTGGCCGGCGATCCGCTCGGGGAAGACCTCGCGCAGCACCGC
>DAIOGR010000402.1:0-2322 GCA_036745155.1 Gaiella sp. | reverse complement strand
GCGCGATGCCGTTGACCTGGATGTTGTGCTCGGCGAGCTCGTCGCAGTAGGCCTTCGTGAGACCCGCGAGACCGTGCTTGGTGGCCGCGTAGGCCGGTGACCGCTGACCGCCGAGGAACGAGAAGACCGAGCAGATGTTGATGATCTTCCCGCTCCGCTGAGGCACCATCCGTCGTGCGGCCTCGTAGCTGAGGTCGAACGCGGCCGTGAGGTTCACGGCGACCGTCGCGTCCCACTGGGAGCGGCCGAAGTCGAGAACCCCCGCGAGCGGGGCGACGCCCGCGCTGTTGACCAGGATGTCGACCGAGCCGAGCCGCTCCACGCAGGTGTCGACGATCAGCCTGGCGGCACCTTCCGCGGTGATGTCGGTCTGGGCGAACTCGTAGCGGACGCCTGCGGCCTCGATCATCTCCCTCGTGGCGCCGTCGTCGTCAACGATGCTCGGCACGAAGACGTTGGCACCGCCTTTCGCGAGCGCCAGCGCGAAGGCCTGGCCGAGGCCGGTGTTGCCGCCGGTGACGATGGCGTTCTTGCCCTCGAGCGAGAAGTAGTCGATCGAGAAATCTCCGATGTCCATCGTCGCTATCCCCTTCGCTCCGTCGGCGTGATCCGCATCACGCCCCGCCGTAGAAGGGGTTGGTGAGCGTGTCGCGCTCGGCCACCACGCGGGCGGCCGCATCCGGGTCCCGCCCCCAGACACACGTGGTGATCGCCTTGCGCACGGCTGCCCGGTTCGCCTCGCGGACCGCCGTCTCGTCGCTCGCGCCCGGGTCGACCCAGACGGCGACGAGCACGAGCAAGTCGCCGGAGGCCTCCAGCAGCCCGTCGGCGACGGAGTCGAGCACACCCTGGCCGATGCCGAGCTGGGCGGCCCCCCACGTGATCGTCTGGTGCAGGTCGGCGACGGCGGTCGCCTTGTTCATCATCAGCGTCGGCGGCCAGATCGGCTCGTACTCGGGCGGGGTCGGGCCCACGCAGCAGAGCACCGGCGTGTGACCCGGGGCCGGGTGCGCGAACATGCTCACGGCGGCGGCTGCCGTGGGGCTGCCGCGCTTCGCGAGCACGACGTTGACGTGACTGCCGTTCGGGGCCTCGCCGCCCCAGCCTTCGCCGATGCGGCCGTCGAGGTCGTCCAGGTTCATGGTTCTCCTTCCGGGCTACGTGTTGAGGTCGAGCACGACGCGCAGCGCGTCGCCTGAGCGCATCAGCTCGAACCCCTGCTCGACCTCGTCCAGAGGGAGCCGGTGCGAGACGAGACGGTCGAGAGGCAGGCGCCCGGCGCGGTAGAGGTCGAGCGTGAGCGGGAAGTCGCGCTCCGGCTTCGAGGAGCCGTAGATCGAGCCGAGCACCCGCCGCTCGCTGCGCGGGATCGAGAGGGCCGGCAGCGGGAGCACGGCGTCCTCGCGCGGGATCCCGATCAGCACCGCGGCGCCACGGGGTCGCGCCGACAGGTAGGCGGCGAGCATGGCCTCCGGCCGTCCGGTCGCCTCGATCGCATAGTCGACGCCCCCGCCGGACACCTCGCGCACGGCCTCGGCGGTCGCCTCGGGGCTGCCCGCCCAGAGCACGCCCTCGCCGGCCCCGAACGAGCGGGCGACGTCGAGCTTCTGAGGTGCGGCGTCGACGGCGATCACCGGCTCCGCCCCTACTGCGACGGCGGCCATCAATGCCGACAGGCCGACGCCGCCGCAGCCGATCACCGCCACGCGGTCTCCGGGCCGCACGCCGGCCGTCCGCCACACGGCGCCGACGCCCGTCGTGACGGCACAGCCGACGAGGCCGGCCACGTCGAAGGGCACGTCTGCGGGTATCGGCACGCAGCAGCGCTCCGGCACGACGCAGGCCTCGGCGAACGTGGAGAGGAACGAGTAGTGGTAGACCGGCTCGCCGCCGCGGGAGAGCCTCGGCGTCCCGTCCATCAGCCCGCCGGTGCCCATCGCCGGCCAGGCGGTGGAGCACAGCCAGGGAAGGTCGCGGGTGCACTCCGCGCACTCGCCGCACCAGGGCGCCCACGAGAGGGCCACGTGGTCGCCCGGCTCGACCCGCGTCACGCCCTCCCCCACCGCCTCGACGACGCCGGCGCCCTCGTGGCCGAGCACGGCCGGGCAACGTGTCTCCGCCGTCCCGTCGATCGCGTTGAAGTCGGAGTGGCAGACCCCGGAGGCGTGGAGCCGAACGAGCACCTCTCCCTGCGCCGGCGGCGCCAGGTCGAGTTCCTCTATGTGGAAAGGGCCGCCGGTCGCCTCGAGCACGGCGGCACGGATCTTCACTGCGCCACTGTCTCTCTCGCCGGCGGCGCACCTTTCGCCTGCAGCGCCCGCA
>DAIOGR010000401.1:0-2328 GCA_036745155.1 Gaiella sp. | reverse complement strand
GCGAGGACGATCCCCACCAGCACGACGAGGCCGCCGAGGATCTGCACTGCGACGAGCGACTCGCCGAGCCAGGCCCAGGCGACGACCGCGGCGGCCACCGGCTCGAACGTCGCGACGATGCCGACCGTCGTCGCCGGCAGGTGGCGCAGCGCTCCGATCGAGAGCACGAAGGGCGCGATCGAGCCGAGCACGATCGTCCACAGCGCGAGCGACCACACGGGTGCGCTGCCGAGAAGGTCGCCGGGCAGCGACGCGTCCACTGTGAGCGAGTCGAAGGGGAAGCTCCACCAGGGTTGTACGACGGCCCAGAAGAGCGCCGCGAAGCCGAGCGCGATGCACACCACGGAGAGGGAGTCCCGTTTGCCGGCGAGCCGCTCGCCCTGGAGGTAGAAGAAGGCGAGCGCCACCGCGGCCAGCAAACCCGCCGCGACGCCGAGTCCGTCAAGGGTCGCCCCCTGCCAGACGCGGGCGACGAGGATCAGACCGAGGATCACGAGCGTCAGTGCCGCCCAGGCCCTGCGCCGCACGGGCTCGTGCCAGGCGAAGCGCGCCCACAGCGCGATCAGCACCGGTGCCGTGAACTCGAACAGGAGCCCGATCCCGATCGGGAGGCGGTTGATCGCGACGAAGTAGAGCCACTGCACGAGCGCGAACCCGAAGAGGCCGTAGAGCGCGAGCGACGCGAGCTCCGCCCGGCCCACCCGCAGTCGTCCGGGCGAGAGCAGCACGATCCCGATCGCCAGTCCGAGAAAGCCACCCGTGGAGCGGAGCTCGGTCCAGCGCAGCGTCCCCATCCCGCTCGCGCCCAGGGCGATCTTCGAGACGGCGCCGTTGACCGCGAACAACGACGCCGCCGCGAGCGTCATCGCGTACCCGACCCGCGGGCGCCGCCGGTGCGCCGGACTGCCGGCAGGGAAGGCGATCTCGACCATGGGGCGAGGCTATCCCTTCCGTCGCAGCTCCTCGGCCGAGTAGGCTGATCATCGATGATCGATCGTGTCGGTCTCTTCGTCACCTGCCTCGCCGACACCCTGTTCCCGGAGGTGGGGAGGGCGACCGTCACGGTGCTCGAGCGTCT
The DNA here is from genome assembly GCA_036745155.1 of Gaiella sp. Taxonomy (GTDB): domain Bacteria; phylum Actinomycetota; class Thermoleophilia; order Gaiellales; family Gaiellaceae; genus Gaiella. Next base: position 1,250 of record DAIOGR010000401.1, on the reverse strand, counting down.
CGGAGTCGAGGTGGTCTTCCCTGCCGAGCAGACCTGTTGCGGCCAGATTCATCTGAACTCCGGTTACCCGGACGAGGCGCGCTCGCTGGCGCGCCGGTTCGTGGAAGTGTTCGAGCCCTTCGACGCGGTCGTGTCGCCGTCGGCGTCGTGCGTCGCGCTCGTGCGCGGGCACTATCGGGCACTGCTCGACGGCGACGACCGCGGCGTGCCGGCCCGTGTCTGGGAGCTCTCGCAGTTCCTCACCGGGGTGCTCGACGCCGACGACGCCGGCTCGCGTTTCGAGGGCACCCTCACCTACCACCCCACGTGCCACTCGTTGCGTCACCTCCGGGTCGGCGACGCGCCGCTGCGGCTGCTGCGCGCCGTCCCCGGGCTGGAGCTCGTGGAGCTGCCGGGGGCCGAGGAGTGCTGCGGCTTCGGCGGCACCTTCGCCGTGAAGAACGCCGACGTGTCGGCGGCCATGCTCGAGGAGAAGCTCGGCAACGTGCTGGCGACGGGCGCCGATGTCGTGTGCGCCTGCGACGCCTCGTGCCTGATGCACATGGGGGGCGGCCTGCGCCGACGGGGAGCGGCGACGCGACCCTTGCACCTGGCGGAGATCCTCGCCTCGTGAGCGCCTCGGCCCGGGACGCCCGTGTCGAGAGCTTCCCGCACGCGGCACCCGCCGCGCTCGCGAACGCCCAGCAGCGACGGAACGTGCGCACCGCGACCACCTCGATTCGTGCGCGCCGCGCGGCCGTCGCGGCGGAGCTGCGGGACTGGGAGCAATTGCGCGACGCGGGGGCTGCGATCAAGGACGCCGCCCTGTGGCGGCTCGACGAGGCGCTCGTGGAGCTCGAGCAGGCGGTCATCGCGGCCGGTGGCGTCGTGCACTGGGCGCGCGACGCCGCGGAGGCGAACGCGGTCGTGGCGTCGCTCGTCCTTGCGGAGGGAGCCGACGAGGTGGTCAAGGTCAAGTCGCTGGCGACCGACGAGATCCGGCTCAACGAGGCGCTCGAGCGATCCGGCGTGACGCCGATCGAGACGGACCTGGCGGAGCTGATCGTGCAGCTGGCAGGTGAGCGGCCGTCGCACCTGCTCGTGCCGGCACTGCACAAGAACCGGACCGAGATCCGCGACCTGTTCCGCGACCGGCTCGGCCTGCCCGGGCTGACCGACGATCCGGCGGAGCTCGCCGAGGCTGCGCGGCTGCATCTGCGTGCCGCATTCCTGCGCGCCCGTGTGGCGATCTCCGGCGCCAACTTCGCGGT
>DAIOGR010000400.1:0-2333 GCA_036745155.1 Gaiella sp. | reverse complement strand
AGCCCGGTGCCGAGCTTCTGGACGCCGTGCTTGGGCGCCGGCTCGGAGCCGTTCTCGCGAGCCGCCTCTTCGCGCTCGATCGCAGCCTGAGTCTTCTCCGCCTGCTCGAGCGCGACGAGGAAGTCGTGGCGGTTCGTCGAGGCGTTCGCGGCGACGTCGCGCTCGACCTCCCCTGTCAGGACGAGGTGGATCAGCGACTGGGCAAAGGACTGCATCTGGAAGAACTCGCCTGCGGCGATCGCGTCGGTGATCTCGTCGGGGCGGTTCTCGCGGATCAGGTCCTGGATGCGTGCGTTGGAGACCATCACCTCGACGGCCGGTGTGCGGCCGCCCTCGGCGCGGGGCAGCAGCCGCTGGCTGACGATGCCGCGCAGGGTGCCGGCGAGGATCGACCGGATCTGCTGCTGCTTGGCGGGTGGGAAGAACTCGATCATGCGGCCGATCGTCTCGGCGGCGTCGATCGTGTGCAGGGTGGAGAAGACGAGGTGGCCGGACTCGGCGGCCTGGAGCGCGGTGTGCGCGGTCTCGGTGTCGCGCAGCTCGCCGATCAGGATCACGTCGGGGTCCTGCCGGAGCACGCGCCTGAGCGCCTGCTCGAAGCTCTGGGTGTCGAGGCCGACCTCGCGCTGGTTGACGATGCAGCCGCGGTCGGGGTGCAGGATCTCGATCGGGTCCTCGATCGTGACGATGTGCTGGCGGCGGGTGCGGTTGACGTGGTCGAGCATCGACGCGAGCGTGGTCGTCTTGCCGGAGCCGGTGGCGCCGGTGACGAGCACGAGGCCGCGGCGCTCCTCGGCGAGCCGGGCGACGCCGGCGGGCAGTCCGAGCTTGGTGAAGTTGGGGATCTCGCTGGGGATCACGCGGAACGCGAACGAGGTGGCGCCACGCTGGCGGAAGCCGTTGACGCGGAAGCGCGGCAGCATCGGGTACGAGAACGCGATGTCGAGGTCGCCGGTGTCCTCGAACTGGTCGCGGCGCTTGGGCGAGATCTGGGTGACGGCGTCGAGGATGAACTCGAGGTCGGGCTCTGTCAGCACGGGCGCGTCGGGCAGGGGCTCGAGATCGCCGTCGAGGCGCACGACGGGCGGCTGGCCGAGCTTGAAGTGGACGTCGCTGGCGCCGAGCTCGACGGCGCGCGTGAGGAGGCTGATGAGATCCATACCGATATGGAGCATCGGCACGGACCGTGCGTTGCTTTAGCTGCGGGCGATCCGCGCGATCAGCTTCAGCGGCGGGCGTGCGAGCCCGCGGGCATCGCCGGGATGGCCGACGCTGCCTTGCAGGAGGCCTGCGACGACCCCAAACACGCCGGGCGAGCGGGCTGCCCAGAAGCAGACGGCGGGATGGCGGTCGAGCGCGCGCTTGGCCGCCCAGGAGGCTCCGGCATGGTGGTCGAGCGCTCCGGCGAGGGCGGCGGCGTAGCCGTCGAGGTCACCTGCCAGGATGGCGTCGGCGGCCAGGCGGGCGGAGGTGAACGCCTCGTACATGCCGTCGCCGGAGAGCGGATCGACGAGGCCGGCGGCGTCGCCGACGAGCAGCACCCGCCCGCGCGCGGGGGCGGCGGCTCCGAGGCGGCGCATCGGCAGCCGGTGGCCTCGCACCTCGGTGAGCGCGTCCGGCGCGACGTCGTGGTGGGCGGCGAGGCGCTGGAGGTGCTCGCGCAGGACGGGGCCCTGGTGGCCCCAGCCGCCGACCCCGAGGTTGGCGTGGTCGCCCTTCGGAAACACCCAGCCGTAGCCGCCGGCGGGCTGCCCCAGCTCGACGACGGCGGTGCGCTCGTAGCGCTCCCGGTCGATCGCACCCCAGGCAACGTTCCCTTCCAGGGCGACGCCGTGGACGATCTCGGCTGCGAGCCCCGCTGCGCGCGCGACGATGCCGTTGGCGCCGTCTGCGCCGACGAGCGTGGCGGCGGCGACGGTGGCGCCGTCGACGGAGGCGGTGACGCCCGCCTCGCCCAGAGCGATGCCGGTGACGCGCACGCCGTCGTGGACGTCGGCGCCCGCCGCCGCGGCCTGCTCGAGCAGAAGGTGGTCGAGCCGGCGCCGCTGCGTCATCAGGATGATGGGGTCGGCGGAGGCACGCTCGAACTCGCGGCCGTAGCGAAGCCGCAGGCGAAAGCGGTCGACGACGTGCTCGATGACCGGGGTGACGTCACCTGGGATCTGCCTGAGCGCGCGGCCGGTGAGGCCGCCCCCGCACGGCTTGTCGCGGGGAAAGCGGGCGCGGTCGACGAGCAGCACTCGCGCCCCGCCGCGTGCGAGCCGGATCGCAGTCGCCGACCCCGCCGGCCCGGCGCCCACCACGAGCGCGTCGTACTCCATGGCGCGATTGTA
>DAIOGR010000399.1:0-2334 GCA_036745155.1 Gaiella sp. | reverse complement strand
GGCCCGTCCGGGAAGACGTGGCCGAGGTGGCCGCCGCAGGCGGCGCAGGTGACCTCGGTGCGGATCATCCCGTGGCTCGTGTCCACATGGGTGTCGACGCTCGCGAGCACCGCCGGCTCGACGAAGCTCGGCCAGCCCGAGCCGGAGTCGAACTTCGCGTCCGAGCGGAACAGCTCGGCCCCGCAGCCCGCGCAGCGATAGACGCCGGCGTCCTTCGTGTCGGTGTAGGCGCCCGTGAAGGCGCGCTCGGTGCCCTTCTCGCGCAGCACGGCGTACTGCTCGGGCGTCAGCCGTGAACGCCATTCGGCGTCGGTCAGCTCGATCTTCGGTTGCATGCTCATGACCGTACCGTCCGCCGGCCCTGCCCGGCGTTACACGACGACGAGGGAGACGGCGGCGAACTGCGTCGCCGCCGCGGCAACGACGAGCACGTGAAAGATCTCGTGGAACCCGAACGTGCGGGGGAACGGGTTCGGCCAGTGGAGGGCGTAGGTGAGCGCACCGACGGTGTACAGCGCTCCACCGATCAGCACGAGCGTCGACCCCGCCACACCGACCTCCGCGAACATCTGCGGGATCGTGATCACGCCGACCCAGCCGACGGCGACGTACGCGAGCACGGTCACCCAGCTGGGGGCGTGGAGCCAGACGAAGTTGAGCACGAGCCCGAGAGCGGCGCCGCCCCACACGGTTGCGAGCACCACCCAGCGCAGCGTCCCGGAGAACGCCAGCAGCGCGAACGGCGTGTACGTGCCGGCGATGAAGAGGAAGATCGTCGAGTGGTCGAGCCGCCGCGCCCAGACGCGGCGGGCCGCCGACTTGAACGGATAGCGGTGGTAGAAGGCGCTTGCTCCGAACATGGCTGCCAGAGCCATGACGTACACCCACGCGGCGAGCCGGGCACGTGTGCCGTCGGCGAGCGCGACGAGCACGACCCCGGCAACGACGGCGACGAAGAACGCCCACAGGTGAAACACTCCGCGCAGCCGTGGCTTGTCGAGCTTGTGCACCAGAGGGATTGTGCCTGTTGCTCCGGCCGAACGGCGGGAACGGCGCTTCAACGGGCAGTCCAACCGAGGTCGAGCGGTAGCGCCGCCCCTGTGAACCCCTGGCCGGCGGGGCCGAGCAGGAAGGCGACCACCTCCGCCACTTCGGCCGGTTCGAGCATCCGCTTCACGGCCTGCGGGGCGAGCAGCACCGTCTCCAGCACCTCCTCCTCCGGCACGCCGTACGCCTCTGCCTGAGCCGCGAGCTGCCCCTCGACGAGCGGTGTCCGCACGAACCCGGGGCAGAGGGCGACGGCGCTGATCCCGCAGTCGGCTCCTTCGAGCGCCAGCACCTTCACGAGCCCGACGACGCCGTGCTTGGCGGCCACGTAGCCGGCCTTGTACGGCGAGGCGACGAGCCCGTGGGCGGAGGCGATCGCGAGGAAGCGCCCGTCGCCCGAGCCCGAGAGCGCCCGCCAGGCGTACTTGGCGAGCAGGAAGGGGCTGGTCAGCATCACGGCGAGCAGCGCATCCCAGCGATCCTCGGGGAAGTCGGCGACCGGCGAGATGTGCTGGAAGCCGGCGCACGCGACGACTGCGTCGAGGCCGCCCAGACGCTCGAGCGCCTCGTCGACCGCGGCACGGTTTCCCTCGACGGTCGAGAGGTCGGCTGCGAGCTGGCGTGTCTCGAGATCCTCGGCGACGAGCCGGTCGACGCCGAGGACGTCCGCCCCATCGGCCAGCAGCCGCTCGGCGACGGCACGCCCGATGCCGCCCGTCGAGCCCGTCACGAGCACGCGCCGGCCCTTCATGCCCCACCTCCCAGCCCCATCGCCTCGAGTGTCGACTCACCGGCCTCGAGCCGCAGCTCCAACTCTCGCTCGTAGGCGAATCGCGCCTCGGCCGCCGCGAGCACCTCGTCCCGGCGGGCACGGGGCACGACGACGGCGCCGTCACCGTCGAGGACGACGACGTCGCCGGGCTCGACGGTGACGCCCCCGACGGTCACGCGCACGTCCATCTCACCCGGGATCTCCTTCGCGGCACCGGCCGCGCACACCGAGCGCGCCCAGACGGGCAGGCCCAGCGCGACGAGCTCGTCGACGTCGCGCACCGGGCCGTCCACGAGCAGCGCCGCCGCGCCACGCGCCTTCGCCTGCGACGCGAGGAGCCCGCCGACGAGCGCCACCCCGCACGACTCAGGTGTCGCCAGCACGACGACCTCGCCCGGCTGCACCGTCGCGAGCACGCGGTGCACCGCCAGGTTGTCGTTCACGCCGCACAGGGCGGTCCGAGCCGGCCCTGCTGCCCGGGCGCCGGGCACGATCCGGACGAGGGCGCCCGCCAC
>DAIOGR010000398.1:0-2352 GCA_036745155.1 Gaiella sp. | reverse complement strand
TCGACGAGAACGCAGCGAGCCACATCGCACTCGGCTCCGGGTACACCCTCACGGTGGCCGACGAGGCCGACAGGGCACGCGTGAACGAGAGCGACATCCACATCGACTTCATGGTCGGCAGCCCCGCCCTGAACGTTGACGGCATCACCGGCGCCGGCGAGCACGTGCCCGTGCTGCGCGAAGGCGTCTGGCAGATCTGACGGCAGGAGACAGTCGAGAGCACGGGTGGTAGAGGCACTCCGTAGTCTCGGGCAGGCGAGATCAGCGGTGGCTCGGATGACGTGAGCCGTGGATTGCGGCAGAGTTGTGTCGAGGCCTGGGACGGCCTTGCGTCGGAGGGACGAGATGAGAGCTCACCGTCTACGTGTGAGCGTCACCGGGGTCGCTGCACTCGGCGCGGCAACGGTAGTTGTTGCCTTGAGCGCCGTTTCGGGTGCCGCTTCGGCACCGCCGAACGATGCCATCAGCGATGCCGAGCAGTTGACGTCGCTCCCGTCGACGGTCGAGGGGACGACCGAGGGGGCGAAACTCTCCAAGGGCGAGCCGGTGCCTTCGTGCGCCCGCATCCGGGGCATCGTCTGGTACGCGGTGCAGGCGCCGCACCGGGGCGCGCTGGTCGCGCGCCTCGTTGCCGACGACACGCTTGACGCCGCTGTGGTCGTCCGGCGCGTTGTGCGCACCGAGCAGCGCGAGATCACGTGCACGCGAACCGACCGCCGGGGCCGCGCCGTGGCCGCCTGGTACGGGTATCCCGACGGGTCGTACCTGATCGGCGTCGCCCGAAGGGAGGAGTCCGCAGCCGGCGCGTTCGAGTTGACCGTCGTAGCTGCCGAGCGCCCGCCGCGCCCGCCGGGTGAGACGCTTCCGAGCGGCGGCGTGCGATCGACGATCGATCCGCTCCTGGACACCGCCGATGCCTGGTCGGCGAACATGGAGCGCGGCACGTCGTATCGGATCAACCTGACGACTCCCGCAGGCTGCCTGTCGCTCGCGATCTATGAACCGCAGACGTTCTCCTTCCCGCTCGCAGAGCCTGTGCGGTCCGATTCTTGCGCCGGCTATCTCGTCTTCACACCGGGCATCGACGGCGGAGGCGTGTACAGCCTCGTCGTCCGCGCCGAGGGCGGCGCGCCTGGCAAGCGCTCGTATCGGCTGCAGGCGGCGCCGTTCGGCCCAGATGACGGCGCGCCGGGCGTCAAGCTCGAGAATGGCCAGGTCGTCGTGGGAACAATCTTCGGCCGGGGTATCGATCCCATCGATCTTTACCGTTTCGCGGTACCGCGGGAGAATGAGCTCACGAAGGCCGAGCTTCACGTGAAGCCCAACGTCGGTTTCGACCTGCTCCTGTTGAGCGAAACCGGTGGGCGCGTGGCATGTGCATGCGACGGCAAGGGACCGCAGGTCCTGCGGGAGCACCTAGCGCCCGGTCACTACTACCTCGCGATCCGCTCTCGCAACCGCTCGGGCGGGAAGTACCGCCTACAAGTCCTCAGCACCGACATCACGACGACGAGCATCTCGGTTGACGGCTCGCGACTCGTCGAGGTGTCGACGGGGACATCGGTTCGGTTCACGGTCGAGGTGACCTCCGCGAGCCACGGCGGTCCCATCGAGATCGCGATAGACCGCCGCGACCCGCTCTACGGCTGGCAGTTCTCGGCCGTCTTCACAGGCGATCTCGGCACGAGCAGCACGCTCACGACGAACTGGAACCCCCCGTGGCCCGGATACTGGCGCGCGCGGGCCCGCTTCGTGGGAACGCCGTACAGCAGCTTCAGCGAGAGCGGCTACGTCCAGGTGCACGTCGCCGAGCCGCTCGAATAGGAATGCTCTAGGGGCCGGTCCGGAAAGTGGCCACGGTGGATTTCGCGTGGCCCGTGCCGTGAGGCAAGGACGCAGGGAGCCCCGATATGCGGGCATTTCGGGGCGACTGAGGACACAGCCTCACGGTGCGGGACACGTGTCAGACGCCCTGGTTCATTTTCCGGACAGGCCCCTAGACCGGCGGCTCGGGGTCGTACTGGATGTAGCGCCGCACCTCGCGGGCACGCTCCACGGAGTGCAGGCGCGCGACGAGGTGGAGCGCCATGTCGATGCCGGCGGAGACGCCGGCGGCGGTGACGATCTCGCCGCTGTCGACAAAGCGGTCGTCGGGGCGCACCTCGATCGTCGGGTCGATCTCGGCCAGCAGGTCGAGCTTCCCCCACCACGTCGTGGCGGGCCGCTCGCGCAGGAGCCCGGCAGACGCGAGCACGAGCGCGCCCGTGCAGACACTCGTGACGAGCGCCCCGTTGGCCGAGAGCGTCCGCAGGCGCTCGTGCAGCCCGGCGTCCTCGAGCAGCGGATAGACGC
>DAIOGR010000397.1:0-2355 GCA_036745155.1 Gaiella sp. | reverse complement strand
ACGAGCCGTCCTTCTTCTGACAGCTCACGCCACGGCGCCCAGCCGCGTTTCACGGGATGATGGGTGCCGTGGCGATCCCGCCGTTCGAGACCTTCTACGACGCGCACGCGGACGAGGTGCTCCGCTTCCTGCGCCGCAGAGTCGGGCGCGACCGGGCCGACGACGCGTTCCAGGAGACGTTCCTGCGTGCGCTCCGCGCGTACGAGCGCCTGGCGCACGCCGAGCACCTGCGCGCCTGGGTGCTCACCATCGCCTCGCGCGTCGTCATCGACGCGCACCGCCGGGCGGGCGAGCCGACGGCGGAGTTGCCCGAGCTTCCGCACGAGGACGGCCGTCCCGCCTACGAGGAGCTCGGCGAGCTGACCGAGGGCTTGCCGCCCAAGGAGCGTGCCGCGGTCGTCCTCCGCTACGGCTACGACCTGACGTACGAGCAGATCGCAGCCGCGCTCGACTCGAGCCCGGACGCGGCCCGCCAGGCCGCCTCGACGGGCGTCCGCCGCCTGAGAAGGGAGACGAGGGCATGACGGTTCCCGCCCAGCTCGACCGCCGCTTCCGGGAGGCGGCCGTCCGCAGCGGCCTGCTCGACGCCGGCTACGACGTCGTCGACACCCCAGTCGGCCCGCTGCTCGTCGCGGCCACCGAGCGGGGGCTGCTGCGGATCTCGTTCGATCCGGCGCCCGACCACCACCTCGAGCTGCTCGCCCGGCTCACGGGCCCCCGCGTGCTGCAGGCCCCTCGGCTCGTGGACGAGGTGCGCCGCGAGCTCGACGAGTACTTCGACGGCCGCCGCCATGCCTTCGACCTCGGCCTCGACCTGCGGGGCCTCACGCCCTTCTCGGCGCGGGTCCTGCACGAGCTGAGCGGCGTGCCTTTCGGAGAGACTGCGACCTACGCGGAGCTGGCAGAGCGTGCCGGCAACCCGAAGGCGGCGCGGGCGGTCGGCACGATCATGAACCGGAACCCGATCCCGATCGTGCTGCCGTGCCACCGCATTATCGGCGCGAACGGCAGCCTCGTCGGCTACGGGGGCGGGCTCGAGCGCAAGGAGACGCTGCTGCGGCTGGAGGGCGTGCTGCTCTGACGGCTGCCGTGCAGCAGCACCGCCGCGAGCACGGCCGCGGCGAACGCCAGGCCGGCCACCGACAGCACCACCGCCTGAAACGCGCTCACGCCGGCGTCGCGAACAGGCCCATTCGCCTGCGGATCGAACGGCGTGTCCCCCACTCCTCCGTCACGCGTGAAGAGCGCACCTGCGAGCGCGCCCACCGCCGCGACCGAGAGGATGCCCCCGACCCGGGCCACCGTCTGGTTGAGCCCTGCCGCCACGCCCGCGAGCGCCTCGGGCGCCGGTGAGAGCGCAGCCGCGGTGATCGGCGCCACCACCGCCGAGAGCCCCAGCGCGAATACGACGATCGCAGCGACACCCCACGTCCAGGCCTCTGCCCGCGTCGACACGGGCAAGAGCAGCAGCACGCCCACTCCGACCGTCGCCGAGCCCAGGGCGATCGGCACCCGCGGCCCGTTCCGGTCCGCGTAGCGCCCGAATCGTGGAGCCAGCAGGATCAGCGCCACGCTCGGCGGTGCGAACACGAGCCCCGACAGGGTCGGTCCGAAGCCGAGGAACTGCAGGTACACCGGCAGGAACAGCAGATGCGCTCCGAGCGCCGCGTACATCACCAGGGTGACGAGGTTGGCGCTGAGGAGGCCGGGCACGCGCAGGAGCGCGGGTGGCACGACCGGGTCGGCCGCCCTCCGCGTCCAGACGACCAGCCCCGTGAGAGCGAGCACCCCGACGACGAGCATCGGCAAGACGTGCCCGATCCCTCGCTCGCGTACTTCGACGAGCGCGTACGTAAGCCCGGTGAGGCCGACGGCGACGAGCGACGAGCCGACGAGATCGAGCGTCGAGCGCCCCTGGGAGCGCTCGTTCGCCCCCCGGCCGGCCAGCGCCAGGACGATCGTGACCGCCGCGAGCGGCACGTTGATCAGGAACACCCAGCGCCAGGAGACCGTCTGCACGATCAGCCCTCCGAGCGGCGGGCCGCCGATCGTGGCGACGCTGGTCAGCGCCGTCCACAACCCGATCGCCCGGCCGGCCTCACCCGCCCAGGTGACACGCAGGAGCGCCAGGCTGGTGGTCGTCAGCACCGCGCCGCCGACACCCTGCAGGGCCCGCCCCGCCAGGAGCACACCTTCGCCGGGCGCGAGCGCGGTCAGCAGCGACGCGGCGGCGAAGAGGACGACGCCGACGATGAACGTCCGGCGCAGGCCGACACGGTCGCCGATCGCTCCTCCGACGAGGTAGAAGGCCGACAGCGAGAGCGCGTAGGCGAGGTACACCCACTGCTGGCCGGT
>DAIOGR010000396.1:0-2355 GCA_036745155.1 Gaiella sp. | reverse complement strand
TCCGCCGCGAGCAGGGCCGGCTCGCCGAGCTCGCGCCGGTCGTCCGCGTGCTCGCCGGCTCGGCCCGCGCGGGCGCCTGGGCGCCGGGCCTCGTCGCCCTGCTCGCCGACCTGGGCATGGAGCGCGAGGCCCGCCGGGAGCTCGCGCGGCTGCGCGCCGAGGGGATCGACGCCCGCCAGCACGGGCTCTGGCTGGGGACGCTCACCTACCTGGCCGACGCGTGCGCCGCGCTCGGCGACGCCGAGACCGCGGCCGCCGTCTACCCCGGGCTCGCCCCGTACACGGGCACGAACGTCCAGATCGGCCATCTCGTCGCCTGCCACGGCTCGGCCGACAGGCACCTCGGGATGCTCGCCGCGACGCTCGGAGACTGGGCCCGTGCCGAAGAGCACTTCCAAGCGGCGGTCGCCCTCAACGAGCGCCTGGGCGCGCGGACGTGGCTCGCTCACACGCTGCTCGAGCACGCTCGCATGCTCCTGGCCCGCCGGGCCGGCAACGACCGGGAGCGCGCCGCCGTCCTGCTCGGACGGGCAGTTCAGCTCGGGCAGGAGCTCGGCCTCGCCTCCGTGCTCGCGAAGGTCTCCGCGCTCGGCACAGCCGTGACCACCCCGACGGTGCTTCCGGACGGCCTCACCTCACGCGAAGTCCAGATCCTCACCCGTGCCGCGCACGGCCTGTCGAATCGAGAGATCGGGAGCGAGCTCTTCATCAGCGAGCACACCGTCGCCAACCACGTTCGCAGCATCCTCCGCAAGACGGGTTGTGCCAACCGCACCGAGGCCGCGACGTACGCGCACCGGCACGGGCTCGTCACGCAGTAGCCGGAAGGGTTTACCATCCGACGATGCCGCTCTATGTGATCGAACGCACATTCGCCGAGCAGCTCGACCTGACGGCCGACGACGTCCGGCTGATCGAGGACGTGAACGCCGACGAGGGAGTCAGCTGGCTGTTCTCGTTCCTCTCGGCCGACCGCCACCGCTCGTACTGCCTGTACGAGGCGCCCTCGCCCGAGGCGATCGTCGCCGCCGCACGGCGCGCCAATGTGCCCGTCGACTCCGTTGTCGAGGTGTCGAAGTTCGTGCCCGCCGAGCTCCTCGCCTGATCAGCGCCGGCTCGGGCCGAACGACCGCGCCGATCGACGCAGCTACGACAACCGCGCCGCAGTGACGAGCACGAGCGTCCGCGGCAGCGAGAGGTGGTCGCCCTCCCGGTAGGGCGCAAGCCGCGCCTGCACCTCGTCCGCGAGCGCCTCGCGCTCGGTGTCGCTCAGGGCGGCCGTGAGGCGCCGGAAGTGCCCGTTCTCGCCGGCAAGCGCCCGCCAGTACTCGGCGGGGTCGGTCGCTGTCCTGCGCTCGCGCAGCAGGCGGGCCTCGACCTGCTCCAGGCCGGCGGCGCGATGAACATCGGCTGCCTCGACGGGGTCACCGAGCCTGCCGAACGCCCTCGCAAAGGACGCGCGCTCGTCGCCGAGCACTGCGGCGACCGCCTGCCGGGGCACTGCGAACCACGGGTTGTCCGGAAGCGACGCCCAGACGACGGTCACGAGCCGTCCGCCCGGCTCCAGCACCCGCCGCAGCTCGCGCAGGGTCGCGACCGGGTCGCCGGCGGCCATCAGCGCCAGCCGACTCGTGACGGCATCGAACGCCGCGTCGGGAAACGGCAGCGGCGCGTTGAAGTCAGCCTCGAGGAGGTGCAAGGCGACGCCCGCGTCGCCGGCGCGGCGGCGCGCCTGCTGGAGCCGCTCGGCACTCGTGTCGATCCCGGTCACGTCTGCCCCCGCCTGCGCGAGCGACACGGTCAGCCGGCCGCCGCCACAGCCCGCGTCGAGCACCCTCCGCGCGCTTGCCACGGCTGCCAGGATCTCGGCGCTGCCGAAGGGCAGCGCCTCCGCCGCGGGCTCCGCGCCCGGATCGGCCACGTCGGTCACACAGGCACTATGCCCCTTTCGAGTGATCCTGGTCACCCCATCTAGCTAGGCGGGGTCACCCTGAATAGGCTGAGACCGCGATGAATAGAAACGTGTTCGGGGGGGCAACACCGGAGAGCTGCGACTGCTGCGGCCGCGACGCGGAGGACTGCGGCATGGACGACTTCGGCTGGCTGACGCGGGAGGCCGGCCGGGAGTACCCCGGCACCTACTGCCTCGGCTGCGCGTCGCTGCTCGGGCTCGTGCTCTGGTCGGAGCACTGCACCCTCTGCGGCATCTCGGCGGAGAGCGAGGAGGCCGCGGAACGGGAAGGCTGGCGCTACTTCTCAGACGGGTGGGGGCACCTGGTGCCGTTCTGCGCCGTCTGCGTGGCCGCGGAGTTCGGGATCGCCCCGCCGGTGGTGCAGCACCGACACCACCACTAG
>DAIOGR010000395.1:0-2359 GCA_036745155.1 Gaiella sp. | reverse complement strand
GGCACGGAGTCGACACGGAGACGTCACCGATCGGGCCGTACCTTGACTCCGTGGGTGTTCTTGCCGTGCTCCTCCCGCAGCGGTGCGCCATCTGCAGCCTGCCCGGCGCGGCCCTGTGCGTCCCTTGCCGCGGCGCGCTCGTGCGCGTGGTGCCGCCGGTCTGCGAGCGGTGTGGCGCCCCCGGCCCCTGGCCGCTGCGTCGCTGCGCGGAGTGCGCCGGGCGCAGGCTCGGCTTCGCCACCGCGCGGGCTGCGCTCGTCTACGACGATCGCGCCCGCGCGTTCGTAGGTGCTTGGAAGGAGCGTGGGCGACGCGACCTCGCGCCGCTCGCCGCGGAGCTCGTGGTCGAGTCGGTGCCGCGCCCCGCGGTCGACGCGGTCTGCTTCGTTCCCGGCGACCGCGACCGCACGCTGAAGCGGGGTCATGTGCCGGCTCGCGGCCTCGCGGCCGGGCTCGCCGAGCGCTGGGATCTTCCCGCTGCGGCGCTTCTCCGCCGCACCCTCCCGGGGCGGCGGCAGCGTGCTCTCCCGCGGGCCGAGCGGCGCTCCAACGTCACGCAGGCGTTCGTGGCGACGGGGGCTGTGCCCGGGCGCATCTGCCTCGTCGACGACGTGTACACGACCGGCTCGACGGCGGCTGCGTGCGCCACGCAATTGCGCCGGGCGGGGGCGCGGCACGTCGAGGTCGTGTGTCTCGCCCGGGCGATACGGTAGGCCTGTCGAGGAGTAGAGTGAGATCACCACCGGAAAGGAGACGCGATGCGACTTCAGGTCAAGGCCCGGCAGGGCCAGGTCAAGGAATCCGTCCGGAGGTACGCCGAAGAGAAGCTGTCGAAGCTCGACCGGCGCCTGCACGATCTCACGCTCGTCGACGTGACCCTGTCACGCGAGCACAACCCGTCCATCGCCGCAGATCATGTCGCCGAGGCGGTTGTGCACACGAAAGGGCCGAGCCTCATCGCCCGCGGTGCCGGGATCACGTACGAAGCCGCCATCGACGGGCTACTCGACAAGCTCGAGCGGCAGGTCGAGCGGTACCGCGACAAGAGGACCCACGAGACGCGGCGCCGTTCCCAGCAACACGAGCCGCAGGCACCCGCGGAGCTGATCGAGCTCGGCGGAGAGGAGTCGGTGGCCTAGAGGGACGTCAGGCGCCGTAGGTCACACAGACGGCGCACGCGAAGCTCACCGTCGTCCCCCGTGCCCACGCAAGCCCGTGGGTGTCGTACGTCGCGACCACGGCGCGTGCTCCCGCTCCCCCCTCGAGCAGGAGCGTGTCGGCGCCTCCGACGACCCTGAAGGCGTGCACGTCGCCGTTCCTCGTATAGAGGATCCGCCCTTCGGCGTAGTCGGACATGACCGCGCCCGCCGGCAGGGTGACGACCTTCGTCCCGCCGCCCTTGCGGATCTCGACGGAACCGGGAAGCTGGGCGACGAGCCCGGCCGGTGCGAGTGCGATCGCCCGTACGTCGCCGGGCGGGTACGCGACGGTGCGGGCGACCGCGCCGTTGGCCTGCAGCAGCTCGACCTCGCCCGTCTCGAGCAGCGCGGCGACCACCGCGCCGTCAGGGCCCCTGCCGCCCGTTACCGCCAGCACGCGTGACGGCGCCGTGTGCTTGAAGACGGCGGCGCCGTTCGCCCCGAGCAGCACGACCTCGTTGCCCGCCGCGTACGGAATGGCGCCGCCGCCGGTGGCGTCTCCGAGCTGGAGCGGGGACGGCAGGTCGACGTCCTGCTCGATGAAGCGCAGCTGCCTCGGCGTCCGCAGCGTCGTCGTGGCGGTCATCAGCTGCCAGTCGCGCAGGTTGCCGCCGTTGTACCGGATCCAGACGACGCGGTTGCCGCTCGCCGCCACCGCCGTGATCCCCGCCCCGGTGCTGCCGAGGTTCGTGCACGGGCCGGGCTTGCCGAACCGCCAGGTCCCTCGCGTATCCGTGTTCCACAACTCCACGTGATCGCAGTCCGACCTGGTTCGTCCCACTGCGAATGCAAGTGACGCGTGGTTGAGGGCGATCAGGCGAACCTGCCCGTCGCGGACGATCGTGCGGCCGGGCCTCTGCACGGCGGACGCGGTGGCGGCGACGGCGAGCGCAGCCGCACAACCGAGCACGAGCAGGAGCCTGAGCCGACCCGATCTCACGCCCGCAGGGTACGCGCCATCCGTGAAGAATCCATCAAGGCCGGGGCACCTCCCGGTACCCTCCACACATGCCGTCCACCGACTTCGGAAAGTTCGAGAAAGTCCTCCGCCTGGGCGAGGGGCGCCGGCTCAAGCGCCTGCAGCAGCAGGCTGCGCAGATCGCGACCCTCGAGCCGGACGTCCAGTCGCTGTCCGACGAGCAGCTGCGCGCGAAGACCGG
>DAIOGR010000394.1:0-2384 GCA_036745155.1 Gaiella sp. | reverse complement strand
GCGACGAGCACCGTCGATGCCGCGAGCAGCCTCAGGGCGGCCTCCGGCGCGGCAACGAGGGACTCGCGGGTCACGGGCTCGTGCCCGCCGCCCACGAGCTCGACCTCCCCGCGGACGGCGACGACCCGCCGGCGTGCCCGCCGCACCTGGGTCGACAGCCGTCGCTGAGCGAGCGAGAGCACGGTCGCCCAGGCCGCCAGCAGCACCGTCTCGACGCGGACGCTGCCGGCCACTGCCAGGTACCCGGTGAGGACGGGAAAGCCGCCCCAGGCGATGCCGAACCAGAGATCGGAGTGGAAGCGGCCGCCGCAGAGCTCGAGGTTGTACGCCGGCACGAGGAACGCTCCCACGGCGACGGCGGGAAGGAGCCAGAGGCTGAACGTGACCGCCACTGTTACGCCGATCGCGCACGCGGCTGTCACGGAGAGGAGCGAGAGCGAGATCAGCACCGACCGCGGGATGGCCGTCCCGAGCGGCCTGCCGCTCAGCTCGTCGAGCGCATGGGCGCCGATCCCCATCGCCAGGAAGAACGCGAGCACGGTGAGGCCCAGGCGGCCCCAGGCCACCGTCGCCGCGAGGCATCCGCCGGCGACGACGTACGAGAGATGCCAGGCCGTGTAGGGGAGGTGGAGCAGCGTCACGTAGTCCCGCCAGCCTCCTCGCTCGAGCGCGTAGAACGCCGGCCTCACCGGGGCGGCTCCGCCTTCGTGCCCCAGATCACGATCCCGCCCCCGAGGCTGAGGCGCCGGGCCTGGACGTCCGGGACGCCCGCGTCGCGCCATGCCTGCAGCTGGCGCTCCAGGGGCCAGCGCTCCCAGAAGCCCCGGATCGAGGGGCCGAGAAACCGGCCTACCTCGTGCCAGCCGGGCGACACGAGGCGCCCGGCGCCCGGCAGGCCGACGCCGACGTAGAGGTCCCACAGCGGCCGCCAGAGGCCGCGCGGCACGCAGAACTCGAGCGATGCCACGGTGCCGCCCGGCCGCACCACGCGAACGAGCTGCCGCAGCGCAGCCGCAGGATCGTCGACGTAGCGCAGCAGGTAGGTGAACGTGAGGTGATCGAACGATCCGTCGGCGAAGGGCAGCTCCTCCGCCGACGCCTCCACGAGCGTGACGCGCTCGCCGAAGCGGCGGCGTGCCTCCGCCAGCATGTCCGGGCTCTGGTCGAGCCCCGTTACCGTGAAGCCTCGCCGCAGCAGCCGCTCGGCCACGAGCCCGGTTCCCGTGGCCACGTCCAGCACCGTGCAGCCCGGCGGCGACGCGGGCAGGCGCGAGACCATGAACCGGCGCCACCGCGGATCCTGCCCGAACGAGAGCACCGCGCCCATGCGGTCGTATCTCGGCCCGAGCGTCGAGAACAACTGCTTCGCGTGGTCGCGGCGCTCGGACACGCCACTATCCTGGCACGGTGACGCTCCTCCGTGACCTCGAGCGCATCGCGGGCGCCGCCGGCCCGCACACACCCGACGGCCACGGGCTCAGCGCCGTGCTCGCCGCCGAGCCGAGCGACGGCAACCGCTTCTACCTCTGCGCCTTCGCAGGGCAGGACGCCGCACGGGCCTGGCTCGTGCTCGACGATGCCGGCGACCCCGTCACGCAGAGACGAGACGTCCGCGACGTCGTCGCCATCGCGGCCCTCTGCGAGATCGCCGGTGAAGCCGCCGCGGGCGGCGACCTCGACGAGCTCCTCGCCCAGCTCGTGGCGCTCCGTCTCACAGAGGCGCCGGAAGGGATCGACGAGGCCGAGAACGCCGTCCGCGCCCTGCAGCTCGTGATCGGAGCCCCACCGCAGCTCGCCTCGCCTCGACGTCTCGACGAGATCGGCCACGCCACCCGCCTGCTCGAGCAGGCTCTCGACCCCGCCGCCCCCTCGCCCTTCACGGCGGCCATGCGCGGCGCCCACGGAACGATCGACGAGCTCCTCGCCGAGGTCGAGACGACCTACCTGGCCGAGCTCGTCTAACCTAGGGGCATGGAAGGCGGAGGCTTCTTCCCGTTCGGCGGCGACCCCGAGGAGATCATGCGCGGCCTGCGCGAGTTCGCCGAGCAACAGGCCGAAGGCGTCAAGGAAGCCCAGCGGGAGCAGTTCGCGACCCTGACGCTGAACACGGCCGTCGAGCTCACCGCCGCCGCCCTCAAGCAGATCCAGGTCACCGGGGGCGTCGACCAGCAGTCGCTCGCGCTCCGCGACGCCATGCGCGTGCTCTTCCCGGAGGCCGTTGCACTTGTGTCAGCGGCACGCCAGGGTTTCATGCACGAATCCCCCTGACGCCCCCTGACGCCACCGAGCGCGCCGGCTTGCGGGCGGCGGAGCCGCCCTCCAGCCGGCGCTCGCGCCGCTGAGGCCGCTCTGGTCGGGGGCCCGTGCTGACGCACTGTTCCCCC